>JAYVKA010000088.1:0-2040 GCA_043768885.1 Planctomycetota bacterium | reverse complement strand
TTTTGTGGATTGGCCATGAATTCTTTGGAAAAAAGGTGAGAAATGCAGGAATTCGACGCACCCGAAGCGATTTTGGTCCTGGAAGATGGCTCGGTTTTTCGCGGACGGTCGCTTGGAGCCACAGGAACGACTTTTGGCGAAATAGTATTCAACACGTCGATGACCGGTTACCAGGAGATCCTGACCGACCCAAGTTACTGCGGCCAGATCGTGACGATGACCTATCCGGAAATCGGAAATTACGGATTCAATACGGAAGATCACGAGAGCCGCAATCCGTTTGTCGCAGGGTTTGTAGTTCGCAACATCAGCCCGATTCCGAGCAACTGGCGGTCGCAGGGAACGCTACACGAATTCCTGCTGGACAAGGGGATTGTCGGGATGTTCGATATCGATACCCGGGCACTTGTTCGCAAGATTCGCTCAGGCGGCGCGATGCGGTCAGCGATTTCGACGGAGATTCTTGATGCCGATCAGCTATTGAAGAAAGTACTTGCGTCGCCCGGAATGAACGGGCTGGATTTGGCCAGGAAAGTTGTTCCTGAATCAGCTTGCCAGTGGAAAGAAACGCTTTCCGACTGGTGGGAACATTCGCCGCATGCACGGGCAGATTCAGCCGGCCCGGCCGCTCATGTCGTCGCACTCGATTTTGGAATGAAACAAAACATCTCCCGGCATTTGGTGAAGTGCGGATTTCGTGTCACAATCGTTCCCGGCAATATTTCTGCTGCGGAGATTCTTGCTTTGAATCCGGACGGCATCTTTCTGTCCAACGGTCCAGGCGATCCGGCGGCAACAACTTGGGCGATCGAGACGATTCGGCAATTGCTGGGCAAAGCGCCGATCTTTGGAATCTGCCTTGGGCACCAGTTACTGGCTTTGGCCTGCGGGGCCAAAACTTTCAAACTCAAATTCGGACATCGTGGTGCCAACCAGCCGGTGATTGACCTGACTACCGAGAAAGTAGAGATCACTTCGCAGAATCACGGCTTTGCGGTCAGCGACGATGACCTTCCGGCAGACTTGGAAGTCACACACCGGAACCTGAACGACGACACCATTGCCGGCCTTCGTCATCGAACCAAGGATGCCATCAGCGTCCAATATCATCCCGAGGCCAGCGCCGGTCCCCACGACAGCCACTACCTTTTCCACAAATTCACCGATATGGTTAATCGCTTCGCGGGCAGCACGGCTGGCGTTTGAGTTGGTCTTGGCCGGTCCCGTCGCGATTCTTTGACTTCACATGCTTTTTCGACAAACCCGGGGCACGTGGGTTTTTGCGATTTGGTGGCTTCGACAATCCAATTGACATAACCGTCACAATCAGATGCTTCTGCAATCCCAAGTCATCCTTTTTTGAAGGTTCCATTCATTCGACAGGCATTCCAGGCGTAGGTTTTCGGCGATCGTGCTTGCAGCTGCCATTTGATTTGAGGAACCTTTCAACGTGAACATTTCATCCAGACTTGTTGTTTCGCTGGCATTTTTTGCCGGCGTTAGTCTGGTCGGTTGCTCGGGCAACCCGGAACTGTCCGAAGTAAGCACGCCCGAGACTGTTTCGGCCCCTGCTCCAACCATTGCCGTGGCCGGTGATGAGATTGTTGTTGAAGCCGAATCAACGCCTGCCGAAGATGAACCCGTGATCGCACCTTCCGATCCCGCAGAACAAAGCCCGCCACAAAACACGAAAGCCGCCGTAGTTGGCAAAGACTCCAAATCTGACGAGGCGGAAATCGAGCGAGCCGAAGCCTATCTTGCCAAAAACCCCAACGATCGGCGGGCAGCTACGATTTTTGGTGGAGCACTCGTGGAATTTGGCTATTTCGATCGGGCCATTGAGTTCTACAAAAACCGCCTTTCATCCCATCCCGATGATTCCGAATTCCATTATGGCCTTGGCTGGGCCTACGAAAAGTCAGAACAATGGAGCAGTGCGGTCGGGGCTTACGAACAAGCCATTAAGACTGACAAAAACAATCTGAAGGCCTTCAACAACCTTGCCTGGATTTTGGCCACAGCACCCGAAGACAAAATTCG
>JAYVKA010000087.1:0-4024 GCA_043768885.1 Planctomycetota bacterium | reverse complement strand
AATCGATTCCCCGCGTTGGGATTTCAGAACCGCTCGTTCAACCAGAATCCACTTCAACGTTTTACCGTGTGTTGCCGTGGAGCCTGACGGCAGTATTCCTCGTTTCTACGTTCCTGCTTTGGGGCCAATTGGTCAAGTCATTCGAGCGAACTGTACCGGCACAGGTTGCGACCGTCGTTGAAAAGCCGATTTCGAACGGGAGCGAGGCGATTGAAAAGACCGATCCGACGCCGCCGGTTAGCCGGGCTGTCGAGCCTGTGGAGAGTCGTTTCTGCCGGGTTGTGAATGAAGGAAGCGTTCAACTCGTTTCCGGTGAACCGATCATCGATCCGCTTCTTTCGGCCGGCGTGTTTGTCGTTGGTGATTCGGCGGCCGGGTTGCAATTCAGTTCAGGCACACAGGTTGCGATTCGCGGTCCTGCAAAATTCAAACTGATCGATGGCCTGAATATTGGGCTCGACTACGGCTCGATTCGCGTAGTGGTTCCACAAGACGAACGTGGCTTTACCGTGAAAGTGCCCGGTGGCAGCCTGGAAGATCTCGGTACTGAGTTTGGCGTGTCGGTCAGCTCTGAGACTGGTGAAGCGGAATTGCTGGTGTTCGAAGGCCGGGTCAATGTTCGCGACGTGGCTGGGAAGAAGATTGATGCGGTAAAAGAAGGTAACGCGATCGCACTGACATCCAATGGCAGATCGTACGAGGTTTCCGCCAATCCGTCGCAGTTTTTGGCTCCTTCGGAAGTCCGGTTTTTGTCGTGGAGCATGGATTCGCTTGACCTCGTCGCCGATCCGGATTTAATTGTGTATTTCCCCTGGCGGGATGTTGGCCGAAGCGAAACTGCGAAGAACATGGCAATGAGATACATCTCTGGCACACCAGAGATTAAGGGGACCCGCACCGTCACCGGCCGGTGGGACAGCAAATCGGCGATGATGTTCGACAGCGAGGGCGAGTACATGCAAGTCGAACTTGACGATGAGTTACCGCAACTGTCGGTCGCTGCCTGGATCAATATCAATCGTCTGGATCACAGCATCAATGCGATTTTTGATTCGAACGGATGGAAACCAGGTGGCATTCATTTTCAAATTACCCGCTTGGGACAGGTTTGGATGGGAGTCCATGGCGAAATTCCGGACGACCGCGTTCTGTCGAGCCAAATCGGGCCGGGCCGTTGGCATCATGTGATTGCCACCGTGGATTGTGTGAAGCATGAGCGCCGAGTCTATATTGATGGAAAGCTTTCGAGCAGCGCGACGATTCCAGAGACGATCGAGTTTGTCCGGCCTGGATCGTGCCGCCTTGGAAACTGGTTGCCGGATGAAACCGATACGGTCAACGTTGATCGTGGCTTGTCTGGTCGCATCGACGAGTTTGGAGTTTGGAAACGGGTGTTGGATGGTGACGAAGTCAAACAGCTTTGGCAATCCGGAAACCCCTATTTGGCGAATTGAGAAAGCAAGTTCTGATGGTAAACCGGCGAACTTCGCGAGTGGGACTTGCGACAATTCTTGCCTCGATTGCAACTCTGCTGATGATCGAACCAGCCATCGGTGATGATGGTCCCCGTTATGGAACCGAAGTTCGGCCGATTTTGGCCCGATGCATGGCGTGCCATGGGCCCGACGACCAGGCACGGCAATCGGGATTGCGGCTGGATACCTTCGACGGAGCAACTGCGGATCTGGCCGGTTATGCAGCGATCGTTCCAGGCAAACCGGACTCCAGCGAACTGGTAGTCCGCGTCTCCGAGACCGATCCGGACCTGGTTATGCCCCCTGCGACACACGGGGCTCCTCTGTCCAACGATGAAATTCAAGTTCTTTCGGACTGGATTTCAGCCGGAGCCAAATACGAACAGCATTGGGCGTACATTGCTCCGAAGAAATCTGAATTGCCCGTGAGCAAAGGCGACTTATGGAGCAAGAATGAAATCGACCCGTTTGTGCTGGCGAAAATGCACGAGCAAAAACTTGAACCGAACGAGTCGGCCGATCGGGCCGCTTTATTGCGACGAGCATCGATCGATCTGACGGGCTTGCCACCCACGATCGAAACGGTCGAGCAGTTTTTGAATGACTCGTCACCCAATGCCTGGGAAAAAGCGGTTGACCGGCTGTTGGCCGATCCGGCATTTGGAGAACGATGGGCGTCGGTTTGGCTGGACCTCGCCCGATACGCCGATTCTCAGGGCTATTCATCCGATTCGCTCCGGACCATTTGGCCTTATCGCGATTACATAATTCGTTCGCTAAACTCCAACAAACCGTTTGACCAGTTTACGATCGAACAGTTTGCCGGCGATTTGATGGACTCTCCCACGCAGGAAAGTTTGATCGCCACTGCGTTCCATCGCAACACACTGACAAATACCGAAGGCGGAACCGACGACGAAGAGTTTCGCAGTGTTGCCATTGTCGATCGGGTCAACACGACTTTTGCTGCATGGATGGGAACCACCATCGCCTGCGCCCAGTGCCACACGCACAAATACGATCCGATCACCCAGGAAGAGTACTTTCGGTTTTTCGCAATTTTGAACCAAACCGCCGACCACGATCAACCGGATGAATCACCGGTCATGCAATTCTATTCCGACGGGGATCTGGAACGAATTGCCGGTCTTGACGGGCAAATCGAACAGATGCAGTTCAGAGTTTCAGAAGAATTCGCCAGCGACAAAACTTTTGAAAACTGGCTGGTTGGGAAAATCGCCGTAGAACCAGCTGCCCTCGCAGTACCCTTGGCGAAAACGATCCGACTCGAATTGCCTGGGGCTTCGAAAATCCTTTCGCTGGCCGAAGTCGAAGTATTCTCCAACGGCGAAATCATTTCCAAATCGGGAACCGCAACCCAATCCAGTGTTGACTTCAAGGGCCCCCCCGAACTGGCAATTGACGGAAATACCAGCGGCGAACTGGACAAAGACAAATCGGTCACTCACACAGCGAGGGAGGCCAATCCCTGGTGGCAGCTGAATCTGGCTCAGCCGCAAATCATTGATCAAATTCGAATCTGGAATCGAACCAGTGGAGATTTGCCAAAACGCCTGGACGGTTTTGTACTCAGTTTGCTCGATGATTCCGGAAACGTGATTTGGCGTCGAAGTTTCAAAACGGCTCCGGAAGTAGACCTGATGATTCCGGTCAGTCGCATACCCGAAGACGTATTAACGGCAATGTCACTGCCGGTCGCCGAACGAGACGAACCGACGCGGAAAATCGTGGAAGATTTTGCGAAAGAGTCCTTTGAAGCGACAAATCGAAAGAGCCTGGAGCTGGCCGATTTGATAACCCGGCGTGCCGCAATTAAACCGCAAGCGTCGGTGCCGGTGATGCGCGAAGTGGATCCGGAGAAACGCCGCGAAACGCACATTCAGATTCGCGGCAGTTTTCTGAACAAGGCGGACCTCGTCACGGCGGGGACACCTGCGGTTTTCCATCCGCTTCCGGAAGACCTGCCGGCAAATCGGCTGGCCGCCGCCCGGTGGCTGGTCGACAAAAGGAATCCGTTGACTGCACGGGTGTTGGTCAATCGTTTTTGGGAACAGCTATTTGGAACCGGGTTGGTATCGACCAGCGAGGATTTTGGAACCCAGGGCGAGTTCCCATCGCATCCCGAGTTGCTCGACTGGTTGGCGGTCGAGTTGATGGATTCCGACTGGGACTGCAAACATGTGCTGAAGCTAATCGTGATGTCATCAACCTATGGCCAAAGCAGTCTGGCAACGCCGGAAAAACTGACGGCCGACTCGAACAACCGGTATTTGGCCCGTGGACCACGTGTAAGATTATCCGCCGAAACGGTCCGGGACCAGGCTTTGGCCGTCAGCGGATTGCTAAACCGAAACATGTTCGGGCCCCCGGTTCATCCGCCCAAGCCGAACCTCGGGCTGAACTCGGCATTCACTTCCACCACCACTGATTGGGCCAGCAGCACCGACGGAGACCAGTATCGTCGTGCGATCTACACCGAAGTCCGCCGATCGATGCCCTACCCCGCGATGTCGACGTTCGATTGTCCG
>JAYVKA010000086.1:0-8941 GCA_043768885.1 Planctomycetota bacterium | reverse complement strand
CCCCTGGCTCCAGCAATTTGATCGGGCTCAATTGTTGGCGGATCGGGAATGCACCACCAGACCGACCATTCTGAATTTCGATTCCGGGCAGGAAGATTTTGCCCGCATGGTCGATGAGGACGATGAACCGGAAATGGCAACTTGCAAGTTTTGCGAAACCATTCTGGGTCCGGGAAAACTGTTCGATTTGGATGTGGAATTGATTTGCCCTGCCTGCCTGGCTTCAATCCATGAACAAGATGCATCAATCGAACAGGATCAGGACTATCAAAAGAAATCTACACGGTTGTGGAAACCGGTTGGCCTGACCGCGATCTCCATTTTTTTGCTGTACATGATCTTCAATGCGATTCGCGACCTGATTGCCGGAGCCCGATAATACCCGTTTGAGTCGTCTGACGTGTTGGATCACTCGAAATCCCCCAACAAGCCGGGCACCTGTCAATTTCCACATCGGTCTGCGGATAGTTGAAGGCCAGTATGGCTATTTTCCTACCTCAAACTCACAATTCGAATGTTGCCGAAGAATGTCGCCCAGTTGATCGATAGCGTATCCAGGGAGGATTGGATCGCGGTCGAGAGTCATGCCTGGAACGCGTTTTCGAAGCGAGTTGAATTCGATGGAAACCGTCACGTCTTCAATTCCGGTTTGACGGAGCCATTCCGCGATTTCGTCGGCACTCGCCGGCCCGGTTCGCCAGAGTTTGTGGCTTGGCAGTACGGTCGGTTCATAGGTCTCGCCATGATGTTCGAAAGACTCCTGCAATCGGGCAACGAGCAATACAAACTCCCGATCGGATTCCATTTCCAGGATTGTTTGCCTCGAGTTGAACGCCGACACGGCTGACGTCGTTCGCGTTCGCGACAGGAGCGATTCAATCTGCTCCAGTTCGGTCGCCAGCAGATCGCCATGGACTGCATCGGCAACTTGTCAGACATTGTTCTTGTCATGTTCGATGTTTCAATGCCATGCCAGAGTCGTGGCAATAGCGCACCCGGCCCAAACCGATCAACAAATCACTCGGTCTGGAGTACCCAACCAGATGATCCCTTTCCGGTGACGTCCGCAACACGAAACCAATCGTAATGCCATCCGCCGCGAAGACGACATGCCCACTTCGTTTTTCGTCCTTCGACCCCAGCCTGTCTGTTTCTTCGAAAATCTTCTGGCTTCCGCCAGCGAAACAACTGGCCCAAAATCGCTTTCCCTTTTCGCCGACTGACAGTTCTGACAACCGGTGTAGATTCCGTGATGATGGGTAACGAATTTTCAGGCTGAATCGGCATCAATTATTCAAGAGTGCCGTTGGCGTGACTGGGGCTCTTCTGGTTCCATCTTAGCCGTCCATGAATGTCACTTCCTTGCAGGGTGTTTCCCCGCTCTGCCATTTTGAACTACGATGACGGTTCCAACGTCAGACTTTTGCTCGACGCTGGATCGCTTTTGCAGTGCGGAGACCTGTCTCCGTTTTGGATTCAGGGACCATTCGGGAATCGCCAGTGTTTCGAAAATTTATGATCGCCTTGTGTTTGTACGTTGTTGCAAGTGTTGCGTCGGCGCAGGAATTTCGTATTCTTGCCTGGAACATTGAGAGCAACCGTCCTGATTCGCCCGCCGTCAGCGATGCGGCGGTGATCGGCCAGCAGTTGACCGAACTGTTGAAAGACCCGGCGACCAGGTCACAAATGATCGCACTCAGCGAAGTCGAACCCAAAACGCTGAAGATACTAAAGGAATCGGCGGCGGCTGGACTGGGTGGTGATGTCGATGTGGTCACTTCGGCAAGCGGTGGATTTCAGGACACAGATTCACTGGCCTTTATCGTCGACAAAAGCCGCTTTCAAATCGAAGAGACGATCGAACTGCATCGCTTTGCCGGCATCGCCGCCAACTTCAACGTGATGGAACCCGACTCGGAAGATTTCGGTGCGTTGCGAGCCCGCTCTCCGCTGGCCGTCAAATTGAATGATTTGTCGACAAAGCAGTCCTTTTGGGTGCTCGTCAACCATCTCGCCCGCGGTGAAGCAGAACTGCGGACCGATCAGGCGCGGATGTTGTGCAAATGGGCAACCGCTCATCCCGAGCCCATCATTGCGGTCGGTGATTTCAATTTCGATTACGAATTCAAAACGGCACAGGGGAATGACGGCTTCAAGGCGATGATGAAACCGAATGTATGGGAATGGCTCAAGCCCAATCCGCTGGTCGATTCCAACTGGTCAGAAGACCGCAATGTCACGGATCGCAAAGTCGATCGGTATCCCGATTCAATTTTGGATTTCATGTTCGTGGCGAACCAGGCAAAGACCTGGCAAGGCAAATCGACCGTGATCGTCCGCGAAAGCGATTTCCCCGATAACGAAAAAACCAGCGACCACCGCCCGCTTCTGGGCACGTTTCAACCGGCCAAATAGTCCGTCGGGAGGTCGAGGCTCCTGCCCAGACATTCGTTTGAGGAAGCGGCAAGATGTTTCGGCGGGAGCCTCAACCTCCCGGAATTATGGAGCGCAGACTGCATTCAACGAGCGGACTTCGGCATTTTCACGCCCCACAGCTCCATGATCATCCAATACGTTTGGGGGTCATGTTTCTTTAGTTCTGCATTGTCATACGGAAAAAAATCATTCTTCGAGAAAAACGCTTCGGTCGATTCCGCGAACAGTTCTTGTGGGCTGGTCAAAGCATACGACCGATCGACTGTCTTGCGACCCTCTGAATCCTGACGTTCAACATGATCGAAAATCCCGCTCGCCTTCGCCCGATCAAAAGCCAACTGGATTTCTTCGTTGCGAAAGCCATTTTCCAGGACGCGGTCGTGATAGGCGTGAGCCAGTTCGTGTAAAGCAAAATTGGGCATCCGTCGCGTTTCGGCTTCGAAGATTCGAACATTCGTGAACTCGACACCCTTGGCCATCTGCTCATCGCGTCCATTCCTTTTCAGCCAGCCCTTGTTCGGATGGTACTCGGCGCGTGGAGGGGTCGAGGGGTACTCGGGTGAAAGCCACAACGGAACTTTCTTGAGTTCGGCAACCGCCTCTTCCGGCACGACACGCACAATTTCTTCCAGCTGGGCCTGCAACAGTTCGAGCGCCTTCGTCGTCGCTTCGCTTTGTTTTGTGAGCAGCTCCGGGTGAACTCGCAGAGTCCAACCGACCAGTTCTCGCGTCTCCGGTCCTGCTTTCAGTGGCACGGCTGGGTTCAGCAACAGATACGTCCCGCCTTTTCCTGCAACTGCAATATCGATGGACTGGTTGCCATCCAAATCGCCGGTGCAAATTTGCAGACCAGTCCCCACGTGCCCCTGCTCGATGATAGTCTTTTGGAAACTCTGGATCGACGGATCGTACTTGTAATAGCAAAGCAGCGGCTCATCCCGTCCACCCGGATCGCCGCCGTTGTGGGCGAAGTAGCGTTTCCCTGTAATCAGTTCCTCAACTCCGTCGCCATCCAGATCCGCCAGTGCCAGCGCATGCGGTTGGGAAAAAGATTTGTCGATTAGTTTTTTTTCAAACACCAACCCGTCGTCGCCTTTCGGTTCCTGTTGTCGCCACCAGTACAAACCGAAATCGTGCCCTTCGCCAACCAGAATGTCATTTTTTCCATCACCGTCCAGATCGGTAACCAGCATCGGGATGCTTCCCTGAATCTGCCAGTCGGCATGAAACGTCCAGGTCTGATCCCACGGCTTTTCTGACGGATGCTCGTACCACCCAGAACCAGTCAGCACATCAATCCGCCCGTCCCCATTCAAATCACCGATCCCCATACCGTGTGAATTACCCGACTCGGCAAGTTTGGCCGGCACCATTTTGAATTTTGCGCCTGTTTCAAAAGGGGTCTGACCCTCTCCGGCTTTTGCAGGGTCTGACCCCATTTGGGACAGCGGCAATTCCGCATCCGTCGCGACCAGTCGCCAAACGATCAGCGGATTTTTCGGGTTCCAGCTGTTGACGATCCATTCGGGCTGACCGTCGCCATTCAGGTCGGCCAGCAACTGCGACTCGTTCTCGCTGAATGTGGTATCGATCAACAAATGTTTTGGCCAAAGCTGTCCCAGCCGCAACGCTTCGGTACCCGGATTCTCAAACCAGTGGACTTCGGTTGGCAAGAACGAACCGGCGATCACATCCAGTCGTCCATCCTGATTGACATCAAACAGAAAATCCCCGTTGCTTTGCACATACCCGTTCCAGTCCTCGATCAACCGCAACGGCCTGGCCACAAAATCCGGCCCCGCATACCAGTTCCGCCCCGCAACAAAATCCAGCCCCCCATCCCCATCAATATCCCCGATCGCACAACCCTCGTTCGCATCAATCGCCAGCTGTCGAACGGTCCACGGCAAGTCCTGTCGCGCGGCAAGAGTTGGGCACAAAACCAACGCCATGACAACCAGGACGCACAAACAAATAAAGCGTTGAAGCATGTTTTTTCCGGAACAGACAACGGCAGCACGACGGCGTTACACCCTGGATAACATACCAGTCTGGATTGACGAAGGACAAACCGGTCACTGGTTCACGGAGTGAATCGACACGTGTCACTCCGTGAATGGGCGGGCAGGCCTTTCGATGCGGTTCGAAAACCATCCCGGCCCGAACCAGTTGCACATCGGTATCGGGCCTATTTCGAGGATCGATTGACGACGACCCGGGCCGGTTGAACGCCCCCCTTTTTCTCCGCCATCTCGCGACCTTGTGCCACAGCTGCACCGATCAGATCCTTGACCGGCTTTTTCCTGACGTCGGACTTTCCCTTCAATCGGATATGCCGAATCAGTTTTCCGGTACCTTCCAGCAGACCGTCCGGATCGTCCAGTTCTGTGCCCCTGCTGAAGCCTACGTTAACGTGTCCGGAATATGTCGCAATGTGAATGAATGACTGTCCCAGTTTTCCTGTAAACGAAAAAGCGTTCGATACGCAATACGTTTCGTAAATCAACTCACTGCACTCGCCAGCCAGGTCCAAAACAACTTTGCGTGCCGCCAGGGCGGCCTCAACCACACTGTCGGCACGATTTTGCATCAGCTCGCGCAGGACCATTTCAGTTGGCAAATCGGAAGCAGGCATTCAAACGTTTCCAAAATTTGTTTGTAGCGTGATTGTCCCGGTTAACGACCAGTCCGGTAATACTGGATGGCACACGCGATGTTACCCTCAGTGTCTGAAAACTTGACGAGCATGCCAACCGTGGGAATCTCAACTTTTTTGACAACAATGGTGCCACCGCGTTCAGCAATGGCTGCAGATGTTCGTTCGATGTCTTCCACAGAAATGGAACATTCATAGCCATTACATCCGGCTCCCAGAGGTTCCATCCGTTTTTGCAGGGCGCCCATGATCCCCGGGGAATTTTCGGGGCCGGTCTTGATCAGGTAAAAATCCGGTGGGCCCCATTCCTCAAAACGCCAGCCAAAAACTTTTCCGTAAAATGCTTTGGCGCGTTCCACGTCGTCCGCATGAATTGCAAAATGGCAGACGTTGTTGGCGTGCATTGGGGTTTCCTCAATGAAAGTTGACCATCTCCGGTTGAACAAAGATCCAATTCTATCAATCGACCGGATGGCACGCTCCCGGTAGTATGTCAACTTATGTCGAAAACACGCCAGTCACAAATTCGCAGCCTCTCTGCCAGGTTTTCGCCTGGTCACCAGATTCCATGGCATTCGCACACGTGGTCGCAATTGGTTTATGCCGGCGAGGGAGTGGTCACAGTCGAGGCAAATCAGAGTTGCTGGGTGGTTCCTTGCCGCCGCGCAATTTGGGTGCCGGCCAATCTGCGGCATCAAGTCACAATGCATGGCCGGGTTTTCCTGCAAACAATCTATTTGAAGCGCGAACCTGGCAGTTTCGGGTTGGCAGAATGTACAGTCGTGAATGTTCCGCCGCTTTTGCATGAGTTGATTGTTCACGTTTGCAAAATTGGAATCGTCAACGCAGATTCCGTTGAGAACCGAAACTTGATCCAGTTTTTGATTTACCAGTTAAAGAATCTTGCTGCGATTCCATTGGTCATTCCAATGCCGCGGGACGAACGAGCCCGACAACTTTCAATGCAAATCCTGGACGATCCCGGTTCGAACAAGAGTCTGAAGTTGCTGTCGAATGACTGCGGCACAAGCCTGAGAACCATGCAGAGGATTTTCTGCGACGAAGTTGGACTGCCCCTCGCTCGCTGGAGAAAGCAGGTCAAGATGGTGAGGGCAATACAATTGCTTGCCGAGAATTGGTCGGTCACCGATGTTGCACTGGAGCTCGGCTTTGAATCCGCAAGCGGATTTATCCACTCGTTTCGGCAGTTCTTCGGCGAGACGCCTGGAAAGTATCAAGCCAAATGAAACGCCCTGCCGGATTTGCGAGGGGCAGGTCAAGAGAAAATCGAACGGCATCTACCGTCTGGTCCAACTCAATTCAAATCTGGTGGCACCGCCATAGTCAGTCTCATCGAATTGCCATCGAACAGCAGCGTCCAGCGCATTTTGTCCAGCAATCAGAATCGTCAAAGACTGCGGCGTGATGATCCGTCCGGTCGTTTTTTCCTCTCTTCTACGGCTAACAAGGCAATTGTTGCCGTGCGGGGACGATAACCAAGCGGGTAATAACATGAGCTGAGACAAGGTCTGGTGGATGATAATGGATTCTCAAGCAACCAGGCCCCGACTCTCAATCGGGCAAGTTGCAAACAGCAATCGATTACCGACCCTTCCGGAAGTAGCATTAAAACTTCTACAAATCGCGCAACAGGAAGAACCCGACTTTGGCGAGATTGGCCGCATCATTCGCTCCGACCCGGTCATCAGCGGCAAGGTCCTCAAGACCGTAAACTCCGCCCTGTTTGGATTCCGTCAAAAAACGGAGACAATCGAACAGGCGATTCCAAAGCTGGGAATTACGCTTCTTCGAACCCTGATTCTCAGCTTTCATCTCTCCAGCCACGAGTCACATCAGGCATCGATCGCACCCATCCTGCAGAGTCATTGGCGAAGCTCATTGACCCAGGCGGTTTTCGCAGAGCTAATCGCCGAACAGTTGGAGGGAGCCGACCCGCCAACGTTTTTTCTGGCAGCGATGATACAGGATGTCGGAATCCTTGCACTGGTCTCCGAGGCACCGATCGCCTATCTCGAAAACATATTCGATCGTGCCGCGTTTCCCAACGTTTCGGCAGCAGAACGAAGTTTCTTCGGATTCTGTCACGTTGATGTAACTCTGGAAATACTCAAACGCTGGGATGTTGGAGATTTGTTCATCGATGCCATCCAACACCATCACGATTGGGTGATTCCTTACAGAAAGGGTACTGACAATCGACTGGCTGTTGCACTTCAGGCCGCCAACCTCGGGGCCGAGATGATGTTTTCCAGCCGCACGTCTGCGGTGCCCCTCGCGGCCGCCGTCAATCACTGGGCCAGTTTTGTCAAAACCCGGCTGGGGATCGGAGAAGAACCGTCAGCGAATTTTGTCAGCGAAGTGATCGAGCGCGTGAACGAGTATTCCGCAATCTTCTCGTTTAACATTGGCGAGAGCATCTCGACGGAACGCGTGGTGTCCGAAGCCAAGCATCTGATTCAGGAAATCGCGATCGAGAACCAGTTGAAACTTGTCGAACAGACAAATTCGCGAAAACGGAACGTGGATGACGAAGCAGTCTATCGCGACAGTCTTTCCGGTCTCTACAACCGACGGTATCTGGACGAAAAACTTTCCGAACTGGTGCAGAACTGTGTCCGCAAAAGCTATCCCGTGTCAATTCTCTTCCTGGACGTGGACAAATTTAAACGGATCAACGACGAATTCGGACACAGCATCGGCGACAAAGCCATTCAGCATGTGGCCCACTGGCTGGAAAAATCCATCCGCAAACATGATCTGGCAATCCGCCTGGGCGGCGACGAGTTTCTGGTCATCATGCCACAACTGGATGAAAAAGACTTTGAAGCTGTCGCGAGCAGGATCGTTGGCGAAATGCCGGCATTGGTGTTATCGCCCGACGAAAAAATCGCGATTTCGCTCAGCGTCGGCGGTGCCTTTTATCAGCCCAAGTCCAGTGATGCTCTCGACCCCAATTGGCTGATCGATCAAGCCGATCAGTTGATGTATCGTTCCAAGCGCGAAGGCGGCGGTTCCCTTTCGTTACAGAAATTCGATGGTGATACCGTTTAGCATCCCTCGGAAAACAGCTGTAGGATGGGCACTCTGCCCGTCCGTGTTTGCTCGGGCAAAAGTGCCCAGACGACGACAATATTTTTGGTTCATTGCATGGTTGACCAAACGTGCCACAAATCCAGTTAAATTCGGTTTAGGGATCGACAGTTCGATCAGGATTTTTGGGCAAAGACAAATACAACCGTTCGACTTTACTTCGGGCCCAGGGGGTTTTTCGGAGAAACTTCAGGCTCGATGAAATGCTGGGGTCATTGGAAAAGCAGCGGATGTCAATTTGCTGACTGAGTTCTTCCCAGCCAAATGCCTCGACCAGACGTTCGAGCATCGCCGCGAGCGTGACGCCGTGAAGGGGGTTATTGGGTTGAGGATCGTTGCTCATGATTCCTGATCTGACCTATCCCAACGTCACCAATTGTTCCCGTACATTCTTCAGGGCTTCCAGCGCGATGCCGAAATATTCCGGGCTGTCCGCGCCAAACAATTGATTGAAATGGGCCCTGGGATCGTCCAGCCATCGGTTGTAGGCTTGTGCAAACAGGCCGACAAATTCAAAGTCACATTTTTGCAACGCACGGACGAAACCCCGATCGGCTGCCGGCAAAACATGGTCGGGAACAGTGTCGAGTGATGACAGGGCGACGATGCCGGCGAAGACGACGTATCGCGTACGGCTTTCCAGCATTTTGGCTGCCGCGTCGATTGCCCGCTCGTCCAGCTGCCTGGACCTGGTTAGCGAATAAAGTGCCTTGGCGCGAACCTCGTCGTCGCGATTGT
>JAYVKA010000085.1:0-2447 GCA_043768885.1 Planctomycetota bacterium | reverse complement strand
TCCCGCCGCATCGATCATCCTTGCACCTTCTGCCGAGGTCACGTCCATCCGAAACCGCGATTTGGGACCGAACACAATCTTCTCGCCCGAATTGAGCGACAGCGACCCTTGCGTTCGGTCAGGAGCCGGTGGTTTTTGGAGCCAAACCGTGGGTAAATTCCACTCGCTGACTTCATCCCACGCGACGGTTTCGAAACTCGGTGCCAGTTCCTTTCTCGCAGCCAGGTTGGCTCCTGTCGGGTCTTCCACGCTGGACGGACGCGCTGTCACTTTGAGTGGCTGAAACAACGGGACCGCCTCACCAGCCTTCCATGAAATACCCGTTTCATTAAACGCGGTATTCGGAACAGCGAGGCGACATCCAGGAAACACCAAAAGATTTTTGCCAAAACCAAAATCCGCGGCCTCCGGGAAACGGCACCAGTCCTGACCGGTCCACAATCCAATCAAAGAATCCTGGTCAAACGAAATGTCCGTCCAGCGGACGGGGACCAATTGATCATTGTGCCATTTCACTTCCAACACGCTCCGGTCATCCAGCATGGCAAACCACCTGGCTTCGCCACGTTTGGGCAGAATCATTGGCGATTTTGGGACAATCCACCAGGCAATTTCGACCAGTTCGAACTGCATCAGACGCCCCCCATCGGGTTCGCGAGCAGCGATTCCGGATTCTCCAAAGGTGATTTGCCCAATCTGAAACAACTCGCCAGAGTGCAGGCAGATCGTTCCGTTTTCCGGTGCTTCCAAGGGCATCGCTGGAACGGGCGAAGTGATCCCCAAATTGTCGATGGCATAGTCTTCGTCGATCGGCAACTCCATTCGTAATCCCAGCGGATTCGCCAGAAACCTCGCTGTCACGACCGGTTCTATCGACTCGACCTCAAACCAGCTGCACATTTCGTCCGACGATGCGACTTCGGCCAGCAATTGGCCGTCCTCGTTGAAGCATTGCAGCACAAAAGAGAATGCATACTCGGTCCGGGCAGCAAACATTCCCAGTCCGGTCACTCCCCCGGGCACTCCCGGTTGTTTCGGCAAGCAAAAATACATCACCGTGATTCCCTTGTGCGGTGATCTTAATGCCTCCGCATCGCGGCTGACGCAAATCGAATTGCCACCCGTCGGCTTGTTCTCGAAATTGAAAGCGTAGGGCGAAATCAAAATCGCCCCGGAACGGTCGCTTTCGGCGGGCTGGCCAAATAACAACAATCCATGGTCGGTAAACTCCCTGGCGATGTTCGCCGTCCGCATCAGTTTCCGCCCGGCGATTCCGCTTTCAAAATCCAGCATCACCGGATATGTCTGATTCTGAAATTCATGGCGAATCACGGGCAGACGGAACTCTTCATCGGCTGGACGTGCTTCAGTATTGGACCGGCCAACCAGAATCGCCCGAAAATCTCCCCGCTCAAGTTCCATCTTTTCACCACGACTGACTAACTGGATCGGGAATTTTCCGGCATCGCCGCGCAACTCCGTTCCGTCGGTCATCCGAACCCGGTCATACTCCCAACGCTCCGGCGCCGGTTTCACCGACGCGCCCGCCGTCGAAAGCAGCCTTTCCGACCGATATCGCACTTCCAGCAGTTCATGTTTCATTGCCTTTTCCAGCAGCGTTCGAACTTCCGCGCGCCCGGTCTCTTTGGACAGTCTGGATTCTGATTCCTCCCTCAATTGATAATCCGGATTTCCCAAGCCCATAATCATTTCATTGATGCCAGTCATGGAATCGGCTTCCGGTTGGGCCACCACATGCAGCGAATCAATTTCGCTCAATCGCAATTCCCGGTGGCTGCTTTGGCCCGCATCATCAATTGCCAGAAACTGGAACGTGAAGTCCTCTATCTCGCCTACATAAACACTGTCCGAGGCAGTCACAACTCGAACAGGAACCAGATCGGGCAATGCCGACGGTCCGTTGGCTTCGACATGAAATGCAGTTGCCCAGACCAGGCAAACACTCAAGGCAATCAAGCGGAAAAATTGAAAGTATGAAACAGGAAATAACGGGTTATTCATGTATTAATTGAACCGGGCAATCCAGCGATGCGTTTCGGAACAGACAAGGTCCCGACGTCAGTAATGGTTTTACTTCGGCACAGGCATCACTGCCAGCCACCTCGTCACAGACAGAATCAATCCTGTTTATCGCTTGGGAACGGCTTGCCCTTTTCATTCATCATTTGCCGGAATTCCGCAATTTCGGCCTCGCCTTGAAACGCCCTTTTGGGAATGACGAAAGTGCCACGTCCACTTTCCAAAATGAAATATTTGCCGAATTCGGACATCGTTCCAAATCTGGAAAACGACGACCATGGAATCGACAGATGATTTGATGAAAGTCCTTCATCATTGACCGTGACACGAATGACTGGGCGCATCACAAACACGATGCTGAAAATCATGGGGATTACGAAGACCCCCGGAGCCAGAACCAGAAGTGC
>JAYVKA010000084.1:0-6871 GCA_043768885.1 Planctomycetota bacterium | reverse complement strand
CGTCCCGATCATATCAACGATCCGTCTTACGATCCGAAAACGATCGATTTGCCTGGACTGGAGTTGCTGGGTGAGCGGCAAACGAAATTCCTGGGTGATTGGGGACAAGACTGGACGGGGAGCACGATGAAATGCGTGTTGTCCCAAACTGCTTTCTACGGAGCAGTTCACATGCACGGGAAAGCCAACGAGCGACTACTGGCCGACCTGGATTGTAACGGCTGGCCACAAACGGGCAGGAACCTTGCAATAGCCGAACTTCGCCGTTGCCGTGCGGTTCACCTCTGCGGAGACCAACATCTGGCGGTTGTTGTCAAGCATGGAATCGACGTCGCCGGCGATGGTTCCTACGGATTCACCAGCCCTGCGATCGTCAACACCATCTACGGTCGATGGTGGCATCCGGAATCGGAATTGCCTGGTGATAACGCGGTTCCCCACAGTCCGCTTCCCTGGACGGGCGATTTTCTGGACGGGTTGGGCAATCCGTTTCGAATGCTCGCTTACTCCAACCCCGCGAATGTTCAGGACGAAAAACAACGAGCCGACGGTTACGGCCTGGTTCGATTCAACAGGAGCACGGGCGATATCCGATTCGAATGCTGGCCCCGTTTTTCCAATGTCGACGAAGGCGATGGCGCGCAGTTTCCGGGCTGGCCAATTTCGGTAAATGTGATGGATAACGAAGGACGGGTTCCCACCGGTTGGCTGCCCGAGTTGACAATTGCGGGAAGCGAAAAACCGGTTGTGCAGGTTTGTTGAGGATTCAACCAGCGAGATCGTTTACACCTTTCGGTTCCCATCATCGGTATGCACGTTGCCGGTATTCAGTGACGGGCCATTCACAATCAGGGCCGGTTCCGAAACCGCAGATCAACTGGTTGCCATTGGGGTCGTGCCTGTCGCGGATCAATCACGAAACAATCGAAAACTGAAACTGGAAATTCGGTGATGCGAATTATCGAACCATCCGGAATTTTAATCAGAAAGCGGCATTTCTATTTTGGGTAATTTCCCGGACCGTTTCGCATTGGCATGCCAGTCCTTTGCCGAATCGGGAATTGCAGGCATGGGAGCCTTCCATACTTTTTCCAGGGAAATTCCGGTTGCCAGTCCATGATCGAGCAGAGTCAGGTTTCGGACGGCGGCCCGTGTTAGGCACTCATCCTGGGCCTGTCCCGCGATCAAACGAAAATACTTTTCGTTCGGCGAATTCATGACCGTGCCAACGTTCAGCACGCTGTCGCCCGGAACGATTTCACGCCAGGTATAGTGAGGCAGTTTAGCCGCCAGTTTTGCGGCAGCAAGGATTCGGTCAGGAGTCAGTGATTCCAGCCGGTCAAAACTGGTCATCACAAAATAGGTCTTCTGGAATTCGCTGATCAGGTAGTCCGTCGTTGCCAACCGCAACAAATCCTCATCATTGCCCGGATCAATCAGCACCCGATTGGGTTCGGCCGAGTCGATGCTGAATTTGGTTTCTCCGGGTGAGGAAAGAAT
Organism: Planctomycetota bacterium; assembly: GCA_043768885.1. Taxonomy (GTDB): domain Bacteria; phylum Planctomycetota; class Planctomycetia; order Pirellulales; family Pirellulaceae; genus BJ22. The sequence continues at coordinate 5,371 of JAYVKA010000084.1, read as the reverse complement.
TCCCGCGCCGAAATCACGAACGTCGCCGTCCTGCAAGACCAGGCCGAATTCGACCGTAAACCAGTAAATTCGGCCCGCATAAAGCAACAGTTCATCGGCATAGGCCCGAATGACCTTGGCCTGTTGTTCGTCACTTGCCGTTTTCAGTTTCTGGTCCAGTTCTGCATAGACAAGGTCACGCGCCAATCCGTGATTGCGCATGACATTGGCAACGGCCGGAATCGTAAAAGTCGCGACATGCCCGGCAACGTCGTGCCCAATGTCAGGTTCCTGCAAATAGTCTTGTTCCAGTGGACGCATAAAGGTCGTTACCGGAAAGAAACGCTTGCTGTGGCAGGTAAAAAACAGTTCCGCCGGAATAATCTTGTTGACGGTGGCCAATTGCCAATTGGTCTGCTGATAGATGCGCGCATTGAGCAGCCAATAGTCTGGAATGACCGTGCCACCTATTTCGAAAACCGATTCGCCTTCGAGATACTCCCGGCAAGCGTATCGATGTTTTGTCTTCTTCTGTTCCGCAATCAAACAGGCCCAGCTGAGATGTTCCGCATCGGTGTACGCGTCATAATTCTGGGTATTTGCATATTCACCCAGATCAACAGACTCGTCCCCCAAAGTGCCGACGCCAAACTTTTCACCACGTTTTGCGGCCTCGAAATATTTGCGTCCGTGGCCGGGTTCAATTGGAAAAGGAACATTTGTGTCGTCCAGCAAAACCCTTAACTTTTCCAGTCTTGTTTCGACCGAATCAGGCTCTACTTCGGCAAGGTCCACTCCATGTCGGCTGGCGATTTCCTGAAAGCCGGGCAGGATGTCAGTCATGAAACGGTTGGCTTTCCGAAAAAGTTCAAGGTCGCCGAACAGCGAGAGTCAACTGGTCAGGCGAGGTCGCGATCCTCAAAAAAGACCAGCGACAGCAAGACTGCAATTGTACCGTACAGAAACGCGTAGAGTGTCGATATCAGCATGTACGATATCGGCACGGAGGAATTCGTCATGATGGCGGCTTCGACGTTAAAGTTGTCGAGGACCGGGAAAACGATAGCAATCAGCCTGCCAAAAAAGACTACCGGCTCAAAATTGTTGACGACTTTTGACGACAACACCAACAGCGGAGTCATGTGCCCCAAAATGTAGATCGCAAAGCAGATCACGAGGTTTGGCAGGATTCCCAGCCGCGTCGAGATCATGACACTGATCACGACGAACAAAAAGGCTTCCAGAAACGCAAGCGCAAGTGCCGGAATCACACTGGTGGATTCCATAAAGCTCTCGGTCCATTCAACCGATGTGCGGCTGGTTTCCACGGCGTCGTAAACCGGCTTGTAACCCGTCCAGAAGATGAACCAGATTCCCAACACGATAAAGATCAGGGCTATCACCTGGGAAATGCCCATGATTTTTCCCATGATAAACTGGCGCCGACCAACCGGCTTACTCAACACCGTCAGCGCAGTTCGTCCTTCAATCTCCTCCGCCACACTTTTGCTGGAGGCCCAAATCGCGACGAAAATTGCGAGTACCCGAATCAGCGTCAATCCGCTGTCCTTGTACATCTTGATGTCTTCGCCAAAGGTATTGTAGGGCAGGAAAATCGAAACGACGATAAAGAAAATGCCACTGGCCATAATCAGGTAAAAAATCGGCTGGCTGACTTCCGACTGGAAAGTTGCCAGTCCAATCGCCGCGATTTTCGGGAACAGAGCCGTGTAGCTCATGTACAGCAAATAAAACAGCAACGTACACATCGCCGTAATTGGCATCACCAGAACTTCGGGGTAGACCGGCAGGATGACGTACGTGAAATTGATGGTCGCCGGGTTGCGGCCTGTGTTCAGAAAATACAGAACCTCAATTTGTCCATCCGGAATTACCCTGCCCCGCCCGACTCTGGAAGCGTCCGTAGCGCTGGTCGAAGGAATCTGAAACATTTGGTCCAGCGGCAAGCCCACCGTGATGGGTCTGGCGGCAATATCAACTTGTTGATTCGAAGAAATGCGTGCTTCACGAAATTCTTCGCCGGGGAAATTGACGAGAACCGCTTCTCCAGTGCTGCCTGGTTTAGAAACCGGAAGCGTCAGGTCAAATTCGCGGAGTCCGGATGCCGGCAATCGGGTCAGTGAATGAAGGACTGCGTCCGCATCGTCAATGAATCGAATCAGCCCAAACCCGTCAACTTTGTGAAGGCCATATCCTGTAACAGCGAACAGGCACACGCCCAACATGATCCACTGGACCCATCCCATCAGCCCTTCCCGAACGCTGGCAATAACCTCAGATGAGCGTTTCCTGGAAATGATTACCCAATGTCCAAATCCAATCAAATAACAAATTGCTGCCGGGAAAATCAGGGTCAGGAATCCGTCCCCTCTCGAGGTCAGCGATGTCGAGACTGTGGCCCAACCCCGAATATAGATCAAGAACCAGATCGCAGCCGCCGAAAGAACGGTGCCCGTGATCAATCCAGCGACCACCAATCCAGTCCGGCTTTCGCCCACCCGGTTCAGTCCGCCAATTTTGGACATCGCCCAGACTTTGAGCAAATACAGCCCAACCAGCAGCATGCCGATCAGAAAACCGACCGAGATCAACCAGGATGTCGAAAACCAGTTTGTGATTCGTACGCTTTGAGCAAGAAGCGGTAGGCCAAAATCAGTCATTGGATCCAGTTATTTCGAAAGTATTCCGTAAAAATGCCAAAGCCCGTCGCGCGGGCACTCGACTGACCGTACCAGGCAAGACCCGCAATTATGAATGGATTTGCACCCGGTTTCAAAGGGGCACGTGACTATTTCGTTCCAGGGCCTGGCATCACGTACCTTTCGTAGAACGATTTCGCGAGGAGTTCGTCCCCGGTTCCGTCAAACACGGCCCTGCCATCCGTGAATACCGAGACCTGAATTCCGTCGATGTCAAACTTCAATACGAACCTCGATAGCTGACAAGACAAGGCCGTCGGCAGTTTTTCAGACAATTTCGTCAGGCAAAAGTCTTTCGCTCCGTGCATCACAACCTGAACCGCCTCACGACCGCAGATTGCCGAAGCCACTGGAATTCCAGTTGGAGCCGACATTTCGTTTTGCGGACCGGACTTGCAAACGGAACAGCGAAAATCCGGATTTTTCGTCAGCCCGTCCAGGCTGACCTGGCGGATCCGGTTTTCCCACATCGAAAAAACAGTCATTTGTCGTCCGACCGCCTCCGAATGACCGGCAATCAATTTCAGGCATTCCAGCGACTGCATCGCGGCGACCATACTGACTATTGGCATCAAAACGCCGACTGTCTCGCAGGTCTCCTCGGTCTCCGGAGGCCCGTCGGGCATCAGGCATCGCAGGCAAGGCGTTTGGCCAGGAATCACGACAAACACTTGCCCGTCGCAACCCAGGCATCCGCCATGGACCAGCGACATCCCCGCGACAATCGCTGAATCGTTCAGCATAAAACGGGTTTCGAAATTGTCCGTGCAATCCACGAGCACATCGATGCCGCCCATCAATTCGGCGATGTTGGTTCGGTCGGCCTGAATCGCCAGCGGCTCGACGACGACTTCGGAGTTGATTGCCGAGATGTGTGCCGTCAGTGCCTCGACCTTGGGCAAACGGCGTTTCGCATCGTCCTCCGTGTACAGGGTTTGGCGATGCAGGTTATCGAGGTTCAAAAGATCCCGGTCGACGACCCGCAAAAATCCAACTCCCGCACGAGCCAGCGTCTCAGCCACGGCCGATCCAAGTGCACCTGCGCCGACGACCAGCACCCTTCCCGCCGCAAGTTTTTGTTGTCCGGCAAGTCCCAGCTGCGCGTACCGCATTTGTCGTGCATAGCGTTCCAGTCCCGTTTGGTTTTCAGGTTTCATTGTCTGCCGTTCGCTTCAAGCGTATTTTTCCAGCCAGGCTTTCAAGTGCTTTCCCGTCATCGAATCGGGGGAACTGGCAATTTGTTCCGGAGTTCCCTCGGCGACAATCTGTCCACCATCTTCGTCGGCCCCCGGACCGAGGTCGATGATCCAGTCGGCATTTGCCATCAACTGCAGGTTGTGCTCGATCACGATCAGCGAATGGCCAACATCCAGCAACGCATGGAAGCAGTCAACCATTTTCGTAACGTCGTCCATGTGCAGGCCCAGAGTTGGAGTCTCAAAAACGAATAGACTCCGTTTCCGGGACTTCGCGGACAAACTCTGCGCCAGTTTCAATCGCTGAGTCTCGCCGCGGCTGAGTGTTGCCATCGACTGGCCCAATCGAATGTAATCCAAACCGGCGTCCCTGAGTGCTTTCAACCCGGCCTGAATTTTTGGCTGGCCACGAAAAAAGCTGAACGCCTCGTTCGCGGTCATTTGCAAAACCTGAAAAATGTTGGTTCCGCGGTATTTTACCTCCAGCGGTCCTTGCTGAAATCGTTGCCCGTGGCAATCGTCGCAAACCATTGATACGTTCGCCAGAAACTGCATGTCGATCGCCAGTCGGCCGTCCCCTTTGCATTTTTCGCAGCGACCGCCGGAAACATTGAAGCTGAATTTGCCTGCCGTGAGGTTGCGGATTTTTGCGTCGGCCGTTGAAGCAAACAGCTGACGGATTTCGTCAAAAACTTTGACATACGTTGCCGGAATACTGCGGCCGGTCCGAATCGGCGGCGCCGAGTCCATCCAGATCGCGTCTTCAAAAACGGTATGTCCTCGAATGCCGCCGGCTGGCAATCCGGCCTTGCCCGCAGCGCCATCCGAACTCGCCAATCGCGGAAGCAACGTGTCGCGAACCAATGAAGTCTTGCCGGCACCACTTACACCGGAAACCACACAAAGCACACCCAATGGAAACACCACGTCAATGGATTTCAGGTTTCGACCGCAGGCTCCGGTCAACACCATTTCGCTGCGCCGTTTCCGTCGGCGGTCCGGAGCAAAACTGCTACCCTTGCGTCCCGACAGGTGCATTCCAGTCGAACTTTCCTTGTCCGCGACGATTGCCCCCGGCGTTCCATCAAAAACAACTTCGCCACCAAGTTCGCCCGCTTCCGGCCCCAACTCGATTACCCGCTCCGACGCGTGAATCAGCGAACTCGAATGATCGACTACGACCAGTGTGTTCGGCAGCCGATGCAGTCGCTCGATGGCCGGCAAAATCTGCCGCACATTTTCCGGATGCAACCCTTGCGTCGGTTCATCCAGGACGTAAAGCATGTTGACCAACGACGATGACAGCGAACAGGTCAGCATCACCCGTTGGGCCTGACCCGAACTGAGCGACCGCATTGTTCTGTCGAGGGAAAGCTGCCCCAGTCCCGACTCGACCAGGAATCCAAGCCGTGCCAACACCTGCCTCAAGACCGGGGCTGCAATCGGGGCTTGCCACGGTTTGAGACTGAGCCCGGC
>JAYVKA010000083.1:0-11024 GCA_043768885.1 Planctomycetota bacterium | reverse complement strand
TTCTTCGTGGGGTGCCTGGCAACTCCAACAGACATGGAACCCTGGATCGTTTTCGTTGCCGCATTCCGAACATTGCCAAACCGGGCCAGCCAATGAACTGGAGTTCTCCTGTTTTGCCTTTTCCAACAACTCGCATGATCTCGCGGCGTCCCGCTCCAGAACCAGCAAACGGGGCGCGATGGCGTAATACGGCAAATCGCCAACGGCATTTTGCAGGGCCGTATTGGATTTGTGGCAGCGAATGCCGTTTTGCGAAAGAACTTCAGCCGCCTGTTCCGCATCCCATTCATTGAATGCGGTAAAAACTTCGACCAGCGGTTCCTTGTCCAAATTCTCGTTCTGGTACAACTCCGCGTCATTCACGGGAAACGCTGATGCATCATCGAGGATGGGATGTTTCGATCGGTCGCCAGGCAAAGGCCGGCGAATCCACTGAACGACTACCACGACCGCGAGCAGTACGAAAATCAACACGGCCAGCCACAACATGCCTTGAAAATCCATCACGTTTCCAATCCTGATAGAACCAGTTGATGAAAGTGATTTGGGCCGGTGGCATCAAACGGTCTCAGTTGCCCCCGGCAACGCCTGTTTCTTTGCACGGAAGAACCGGGAAATAAACAGATTGGCCATTGTCAGGCTTTTTTTCAGCTCCCTGGCCAGCTTCTTTCGTCTGTTCTTCGGCGGTCATCACCGTTCCAAACAGGTGCCCACCGACTTCGTCATGCCGCCAGGTTCCTGCGTACAATCCACTGCGAAACAAAACCCTGGCGTCGAAAGTCCCCATTCCGATGATTGACATTTGATCGACCGTGATAACGGGAGTTCCGCCAGCCCATTTGATATCCATCACCATCGGGACTTTGATATCGTTGTCCCCGTATTTGATGCGGGCGGTGATCGTCCACTTGTCCCCTTCGGGATTCTTCTCGGCCTTGTCGATCCAATAGGATTCGGAGCGGGGAGCCTTGTCCGCCTGGCCGGAAACAGTGAAGTGGCCGGTCAACTTCGCGCCGGTCAGATATTTCGCGAGCTTGTCGATTTGTTCTTGTGTCGGACTATCGGCATCGTCGGGACTGGATTCGGTGGCCTGAATTTTGGAAGACTGTTCCTGCTTCGCACCGGATTCAGTTTCCCGGGTCTGAATCGCCTCGCACGAACCAACAGTGAAAATCGAAAGTACCGCAAAAATCCAAATGTTGGTCTTCATGTCGATGAATCCGTAAAACTGATGGGAACCCACTCTCTGCCGCGAAAAACCCGGTCTGACTTCATTGAAGATTGAAGATACTCATTTCCGGTTTCAGGAAGACCATTGTACGGCATTTTAATCTGAATACCAAAACCAGGGCACTTTCGCCGGTTCGAGCCTACAGGGATTACTTCAACAGATGCAGGATTTGCGTGGCCATTCCGAGGACCAGGAAGAAACCAAACAGGTCGGTCACGGTTGTCAAAATGGGGCCGGACGCGAGGGCCGGTTCCAGCCGAAGCAGCTTCATGATTAACGGAAGGGTTCCGCCGATACTGACCGCAATCGTGGTGTTAACCATGAGTGCGAATCCAACCACGCCCCCCAACCATACGTTTCCTTGCCACATCCATGCCAGGCCCGCCAGCAAAATACCGAGTGCCAGGCCGTTGATCAAACCAACCGAAATTTCCTTCATCCAAACCCAGACCACTTCCCGCGGCTCGACCACACCCAGCGACAACTCACGCTTACTCACCGCCACCGCCTGGTTTCCGCTGCAACCGCTCATGTCGGAGATGATCGGCAGAAACACCGCCAGCGCGATGACCCGCTTAAGGGTTTCTTCGTAAGCCGCAATCACGCTGGCAGCGATCAGGTTCAGCACAATGTTGGCACTTAACCACATCAATCGCCGCCGTGACCTGGTCGTCAACAAAGGCATCGTTCGAAGTTCTTCCTGGATGATGCCGCGAGCCTTCAGGAAATCATCAGCGTTACGATCACCGAGGGCATGTTCGACAGCAGTTCGATTCACAACACCTTGCATTTGCCCGGTCTTGTTCACGACCGGCACGCCCAAGTATTGATGTTCGGTAAAAAACTCGCGGAGATCATCCAGCGGCAGATAGTCGGTTACTGATCGCGGGTTGGGGATCATGATTTTGTCCAGCCGCGTGGCATCGGATGCGAGAAGCAAATCGCGCAACCGCAAAACTCCAACCAGCCTGTTTGCCCGGTCCAGCACATAAACGTATTGCACGTCATAGTCGCTGAGTTCGCCGGCGCGAGTCCGAATCCCATCGATCGCCGTCGCCACCGACATGGTTTCGGACAGGGCCAGGAAATGGTTGTCCATCAAACCGCCGGCCACGTCGTCCGGATAGCTGACAAGTGATTTCACGCGGGCTGCATCCGGCGCGTCCAGCAAAGCCAAAACGGCCTCGGCCTGGTCCGGTTCCATTTCGCCAACCAGGTCAGCCTGCTCGCTGGGTGGCAACTCTCCCAAAATCTCTGCGGCAGAGGCGGCCGAAATTTCGTCGACCAAATCTGACGCACTGGCGAATGGCAACGCGCGCAACACGTCCACCGAAACATCAGGTGGCAACATCTCCAACAACTGAATCTGGTGTTCCGTTTCCAGACGGCTGGCTACCAGAATTGTTTCATCGACAGGCAGGTTTCGAAAACAATCTGCCAAAGCCTCAACGTCGTTTGCCAAAATCCAGGCTTCGACGCGATCGATCAACTGTCGGGTGTTTTCCACGGTAGCCATGAATTCTTGCCTGGCGGGTTACGAGTGATCCAATCGGAAAAATCCGCAAAAACCGCTGCCAGAGCTGTTTGGCACGGACGTTGCGTATTGAGTCCGGTACCCCTTGTGAAAGGTGACAAAATTTCAGTCGAGGGGCTTGGGTTCAAGTCTGCTTGTTGTAGTTCCTGACATTCCTTTTGAGGAGGAGTAAAGATCATGGTGAAGAATCAGAATGCTTGCGGTAACCGTGGCCAGTCGGCTTATGGTCGCAATCTTGAGGATGTGCTGAATCAGCTTTATGTCAGCTCGGACCGTACCGGTTCGTGCGGATTTACGCCCGCGGTGAACATCGTCGAAACCGAAGACGCTTATGAGTTACTGCTGGAACTGCCCGGAGTTGATGCTGATGCGATCAATATCCAGTATCAGGAAAATGTTCTGACAGTATCGGGCGAAAGAAAGGCCCCGGAAGATTCGGAAAACCGGAAGTATCATCGCGTCGAGCATCGATACGGTCCGTTCCAGCGAACTTTTCGGCTGGCGGAAATCGATGCTGACGGGATTACGGCCGGTTTCGTGAACGGCGAACTGGCGGTACAGGCTCCCAAGTTGCCAGCAGTGGTTGCCCGGAAGATTCCTGTGAACACAGGCCCGAAAAGCTGATTCCCAAATGCGAGGAGTCAGGCAGCATAGTGCCCGATTGGCATTGCCGACAGCTGGAAAAAACGCGACTCCCTGGCGGTCCTTATTTTGGGGTTTGCCGGGGAGTTTTGTTTTTGGGCGGTGGGCATTTTTCAATTCGATGCTAAGCTACTAACTGGGTCAGGAGCCGGTTTTTGGGGTTCGATCGTGTGTTCGATCGCAGAGCTTTTGTCGTATCCCCGACTCAAAAATCCAATTGGCAGGCGGGCAGATTCCATCCCCGTTTTTTTGAGATTGTCTCGACGGGATTTCAGAACGTATTCGTTTTTCTACCCGGCAATTTTGTTAACGGCGGTCGCTCTCTTGATTCGAATGAACTCCAAGTTGAAGAACGCCAGACCAGCAGCGATACGCGTCCGGCAGATGCTGGGCAAATATCGCATCGAAAAGAAACTGGGCAACGGCGGCTTTGCAACGGTCTATCGCGCCATGGATACGATTGAAGGGATTCGCGTTGCGATCAAGATTCCCTATCCGCACCTGGTCGATGACGCGATGATGGAATCGTTTCGGCAGGAAGTTCGAATGGTGGCGCGGCTCGATCATCCGCACATTCTCGGCGTGAAAGACGCGAGCGTGATCGATGGCCACTTTGTAATCGTCACCTTGATGGGCGACGAACCGCTGGACTCCCGATTGACCAGGCGATTGGCCGCGAGAACTGCGCTGGAATGGTCGGTGCAGTTGATGGAGGCTCTGGCGTACGCGCATCATATGAAGATTGTCCACTGCGACATCAAGCCGGAGAACATACTCGTTTTTGCGGACAGCCAGTTGCGCCTGACTGATTTCGGAATCGCAAAAATCGGAAACCGGACGATCATGGCCAATGGAACAGGCACGGTAGGATACATGGCGCCGGAACAGGCGATGGGTCGGCCTTCAGCGCGATCTGATGTTTTCTCGCTGGGATTGTTGATGTATCGGATGCTGTCAGGGAGTTGGCCCGAGTGGCCATTCGATTGGCCTCCCCCGGCTGCATCAAAAATGCGAAAACGTGGCATTCATCCGGACCTGCTCCGGTTCCTTCGCCGCTGTATTGAGGTAAGATCAACCGACAGATTTCGTGATGCCGGAGTGATGTTGAAGGAATACAGACAAATCGAGAGCCGGGTTTTGCGAAATCTTGCAAGGAAACGAAAGCCCTCAACGGCTAAATGATTCAACACGATCCTGATGGCGAAACCTGTCGCCTGGTTCAAGCGGACCAGACAGGGCAAATGCCGCTCCAGGAAGTTTCCTTCCCGAACGGCCGAGTCATGGTTTGTTCGATTTCCAACCCGGAATCGGAGGGTCCCAACGAAGACTCTGCGGCCGTGATTCAGGCTCCTTCGGGGCAATTGTTGTTGATCGTGGCCGACGGGGTAGGCGGTTCACGACAAGGCCACATTGCCTCCAAAATCGCGGTCGATCTGATGGTCGAGGCAGTCCGGGCGGCGGACCCGGAACTGACCAGTTTGCGGGCCCTGATCATCGACAGTATGGAGCATTCGAACCAGGAGATTCTGGGACTTGGAACCGGCGCCGCAACGACATTGATGGTTGCGGAAATTCATGAAGGCCAACTGAGAACCTACCACGCCGGCGATTCGACGGTGCTGGTCTGTAGCTCGCGCGGCAAGACCCGTTTGATGACCGTTGGCCACAATATTACCGAACGCGCTGTAGAGGCCGGCTGGATGGACGCCAACGAAGCGATCGTTCATCACGAGAGGCATCTCGTTTCGAATATTCTTGGAACGCCGGAACTGCGCATTGAAATCGGACCGCGACTGGCACTGTCGCCGCTGGATACCGTGTTGGTGGCGAGCGACGGTCTGTTCGACAACCTTGTCCCCGACGAAGTGATTTCCAGAATCCGGAAAGAGCCACTGAACCAGAACTTTGAAAAACTGGTCAAGAAAACCCAACGGATGATGACTGACGGCAATGGCGACCGGCATGGCAAACCGGACGATCTGACCATTCTGGCATGGAAACGAAATCGCGATTCGCGGGCCGGATAATCAGCTGCCCTTTATTCCGCAGCCAGGCGGTGGGCTCTTTCCCGCAACAGATCGGCCAGGCGCGACAAATTCGCTTCCATGGTTGGCCGTTCGATCGAGGCAACATCTGTACCGCCAAAACGGACTTGTTGAAACCGGTCGATCACGATTTGAATTGTCAATCCAATCTCGGGTCCCTTGTCGCCGGTCGCCAGTTTTTTCGAAGCCTGTTGTGCGAACTCTTCATACGTCACAGTCGATTCGCGCTCGACTCCTTCTTTGGCGAGAATGTCGTTCAGTCGGTCAAAAAACCAAACGAAATTGTTGCTTTCCCCCTGAATCCACCGGCCCAGTCCTGGCGCAAGTACGCCCAGGGTTTTTCCCAGAGCCCGTCGCAATTTTGCCAAAGGCGATCGCTTTACAGAAGATGTGCCCGGCCTTTTTTTGGGCTTCTGAAACAACACAAGGGCCACAAAGCTGATTACCAGAAGCGCACTGCCAAGTGCCAGTGAATAAGTTCCGGGACGGGCCTGAACGTCCAGCATCGCCAGTTCCATTCCGGTCGCCCAGGCCGACAAATCGAGTGCACCAGCAACGACCGAGCTGGCAATGTCACCCCATGTCGGTTGTTTGTTAAAATCCATTCGCAAAACATAGTCTTGCCACAGGTTTCGGGCCAAATTGATGGGGTCACTTCCATTGGCAAACTGGTCCCGCAAATCGGACGGCGGAGTCGCATCCAGTCGCACCCACGCGCCGCCAGATGACGCACACTGGGTCTTGAACATTTGTTCGGTGCAAAATTCGGGAGCGATGTAAGCTTCGACCCAGGCATGAGCGTGTCCGCCGGTAATCTGGTAGGTTTTTTGATCCGCAATGTAGGAACCGCCATAAAAGCCGATTGCCATCCGGGCGGGGATCCCCTGGCTTCGCAACATTACTGCCAGTCCGGAGGCGAACATTTCGCAATGTCCCTGGCGATGGTTGACGACAAAATCCTCGATGGAATCCAGCCCTTCCTGACGGGGCACGTTGGTGTAATCCAGCGTGTACTGAAACCGTCCCATGTCGAGGAACCAGCTTTCCAGCTTTTTGGCAATCAACAAGTCATTTGCCGATCCAAGTTCCTGAACCAGTTGATCGCCGATCGCGATGATCCCGGAATATCGGGTCCGGTCAATCGAAGTCAGTGATTTGAACTCGGCAGGATTCTCCCGCATCGTGATCGTGGAATTCAGTCGATCCAGGTACAAATATGGAAACGAATCCGGCAAGGTGTTGGTATTGGGCAACAGTGGAACCCAAAACTGGTAGTGGAACGGAATCATTTCGATTTCCGTATCGACGTCCGATCGGGCTATCAAGGAAAGATCGTTGGAATAGTAGCCAAAAATCGGCGATTCCGCATCGTCAAAGACCGGATCAACTGTCGACAGCGCCGGGTCCAACGTAGGCTCGTGTGCGACATGGACCATCACGCATCGACCCTGGTACGGGGGCCGGGCGATTGGTTGCCAATTGTAGACACGGTCGTAGGGTGCCTTCCAGGTCGAATTTCCGTTTTCAACCACCAGCGTATTCATCGCCATCGTCCGGAAATAGGCCGGACTATCCAGCTGAATACCATCACCGCGACGGCTGCGCCGAAATTGTGCCTTCATGATCGACGAATACGACAGCTCGATTCTTCCGCGCTCGTCCAGGTTCACGCCCTTGCTGGAACCAGCCATGATCGTCTGGCCGGTGCGGCCCGTAAACCACGTCACGTCCGAACGCGGAATCAAAATAAACAAGACGGAAGCAAACGCCAGACAAGCCATGATCCATGATGTCACGTGCCTCAACATGTTGCTGATGGCAACCATTCGATTGGGTCGAATCTCCGACACAACTTCCGGTGCCGAACTGGCGAAATATTTGGCGGAACGGGACGCAGGTATTCCGGATGTGACTTTGCGAACGTCGCGGCTGTAGCTCGTCCAGGTTTGACTGTACGAATTCAGCAGCACCAGGAATATCGCCGACGTAGCCATATAGGCCAAAAACAGCACGCCACCCTCAAGCTGTACGTGAAAGACACTGGCGACCACAAGTTGCAAAAAACTCAACACCATCAGCTGCCAGTATTGCCGCGGCCCTTTGTCCTGGAGCACAAGCAGTGTTTGAAGGTAGACCAACAAGTTCGCAACAGACCCAAGCTGTCCACTTGTCTCATTCGCGAAAAATCCGCGCATCGACAGGTACAGAACAACAAAAGAAAGGAGGTTTGCAACAAATGTTGGCATCCGGATCCAGCCGGTCCAATCGACCAGGATCAATCCGCCAAGAGCACCCAGGCCTCCGACCAGCAAATACGAGGGCGAGCCCAGGCTGGTGGACAGCAGCAATCCGCTCAATACGGCCATCATCAGAAAAGAGATTTCGAGCAGTCGTCGGGTCGATCTCATGAGTTGACTCCGGGGACCTCGGAATCGGTGATCGAAAACGGTTCGGCGGCCTTCCGGTCGTCCTGCAAAACCGCCGGCGGCGTAAACAGCGAGAAAAATCCAGGATTGTCTGGTGACAAATACCGAATCCAGGGAAGTAGGTCATTCAAGGCACCGGCATTCCTGTTAATCATTTCTTCAACGACTGATTGAACATTTGGGCGGGTAGAAATGACGTAGACCGGAGATCCGCCGGATGTTGACTCGTTGATTGTCTGAAACAGGCCTTCCAGGTCGGGTTCCGAAGACGGATCTGTGAGAGCGAGATTGCGATAAAGATCCCCCGTTCCGGTAATTGATGAGTTGCCACCCGAAGAGGCAATCGTGTTTGTCGAGCCGCTAACGGCTACCGTTACCCGCCCCTGAACTTCTCGCCCGGCCATCATGACTACCGCAGTTGCAAAGCTCAAAATCATTTCAACATTGCGATCCTGCGGGGAATCGGAACTTGCGGACTTGCCGTCCTTTTTGGCGGTCCAAAGATCGAGCACCAAAATGACGTCGCGGTCGCTGCGTCGATCGAACTGGCGAACCATCGGGCGATTGTGCTTGGCCGTGGACCGCCAGTGCAGGTATCGGAGGCTGTCACCGTTTCGCCAGGGACGGACCGCATAAAATTCATCACCCATTATTCCCGACCTGCGCTTTACCGCTTCGTCTCCAGCGGACACGGACATCAATCGCCGGTCCCAGCCGGTGACCAGCCTCCCTGGAGCTGGCGCGACGATAACAGACTGCCGGTCGTAAAGGGAAAATTCTGCCCGAACCAGTCCAAATGGAAAACTTGTTTTGACTTTTGCCGGTCCCAGCCAATACTGCCCGCGTTGCGGAAAACGAACACGATAGCTGGCGGTTGCCGTTTGTCCGGGAGCGACCTCCTCGAAAATGACGGTCGCCTGTGGATTTTTTGGACTGCGACGATCCGGTTTCGTATCAGTCGCTGCCTGGTCAGTCACAGTTACTTGCCATGCAGGCAACAGGTACCGATGATTCGATAACTCCCAAAAAACGGTTTCGGCACGACCCGCAAACCAAAGGTCCGATACCAGCCTTCTGGCAACAAAACGCCTGAGCGTTGAACGGCTAATCCGCCAACTCAACAACAACGGCCCGATCATCAATCCGTTCAACAGTATCAGCAGATTAATATTGCGCAGAATCGCGGCGGCGGCAACGAACATCACGACGATCACGTATGCCAAACCTTCACGTGTCACCATCAGCCGGATGCGACTGCGTTTGCCTTCCTGTTTCTTGTTTGTTTCGGGTTCCATTCAATCCATTCCGGCGAACTGTTACGGAACATCGACTTGCGAAACGATTCGGCGGATTACCCCTTCGGCTTCGACCCGCGAAGCACCATGCATTGCACGCCGCATCATTACGCGGTGCGAACAAACGCTGACGGCCAATGATTTAACATCGTCTGGCGTGGCGAATTCCCTGCCCTCAACGAACGCCAACGCCTGAATCGCGCGATGCCACAACAAGGCTCCACGTGTCGAAACGCCGACACTCAATTCCGGAGCTTCCCGCGTTCGATGTACGATCTCCAGCATGTAATGTGCGATGGATTCGTCCATCCGCACTTGTCGAACGGCAGTTTGTAACTGCACGACAGTCTCGCCCGTACAGACGGGATCCAAATCCGTAACCGGTTCGCCCCGGCGATGACTGTCAAGAATTTCCAGCTCGAATTCCCGCTCGGGATATCCCATCGAAATCCGCAACAGGAAACGGTCCAGTTGGCTCTCCGGCAACACATAAGTCCCTTCGAACTCGAACGGGTTCTGGGTCGCGATCACCATGAACGGCGGTACGAGATGACGGGTCACGCCATCCACCGTGACTTGCCGGTCACTCATCGCTTCGAGCAAGGCACTTTGGGTACGCGGCGGTGCGCGATTGATTTCGTCAGCCAAAACAAAATGGCTGAAAATCGGACCGGGAGTAAAAATGAACTCGCTCGAGTCCGAACGGTAGATCGAACTGCCAACGATGTCACTGGGTAGCAGGTCAGGCGTAAACTGGATTCGCCGGAAGTCGGCATCGACGCTTTTGGCCAGTGCCTTTCCCATCAACGTCTTGCCAACACCGGGCACGTCTTCCAACAAGATGTGCTCGCCCGAAAGCATTGCGACCAGGCACAATTTGGCTACGTCCCGTTTGCCCAATACCACCTTGGTGGTGTTCTCCAGCAATTTGTCGACAAGTTCGTGCAATTGCACATCCGACAATTCCACACCTCCAGCTGCTGTCGCGTCCAACTCTTCTCCCTCCCCGAATTTTCGTGTCTCTCCAGTCAATAATCCTAACAGAAAACCAGGGCGATTTCCTGGCCTTCAATCGATTTGCCCAATGCAAATCAGCGTGGCGACCGCAATTGCTGCCGTTTCGACTCGCAATATCGTATGGCCCAAACTGGCACTTACCCAGCCGTGAGCAGTGAACAATGCCACCTCGGACTCATCAAACCCGCCTTCCGGGCCGATGGCAACAATCGCTTCAGTTGTTTCTGGTGCAATCCTCAACTTCCTGTTTTCGGGGCCAGGGTGGGCGAAGAAACGAGCTGGTGAGTCGGCGAAATTTCCAATCAGTTCCGTTGGCCTGGCTGCCTCGCCGATATTCATCAGTGTATTTCTGCCACACTGTTTCGAGGCCGCAATGACTCCCTTTCTTAGCCGCTCGATTGCCGAAAGCGTCGGCTGGGCAACCCCACGCCGCGTGACCAGTGGAACCAGCGTGCTGACGCCCAGCTCGGTCAGTTTTTCGATCAGGAATTTCTGGCGGTCGGCCTTCGGCAGGCTGACTGCGACTGTCAGCGAAATCGCACAATCGCGAGTCGATGCAACTGGAGATTCGGCTTCGAGAATTACCGCATGCCGATTCACGGAAATTACGACTGCGCTGCTTTCTTGCCCGGTTCCATCGAACAGCGAGACGCGGCTACCACTTTCCAATCGTAACACATGCATCAAATGATGAGCCTCGTTGCCGGAAAGCGCAAGCGGTCCGACGGTCAACGGTGGATCGACAAAAAAACGTGGCAAACGGGGCGTCTCGGACATTGCGTTCAGGGATGGATAGGGTGACAATATGCCGTTTCCGGGCCAGTACCTGGTGGC
>JAYVKA010000082.1:0-2202 GCA_043768885.1 Planctomycetota bacterium | reverse complement strand
GTCACGGTTCCGCCGCCTTGCTTCACCAGCGATCCAGTTCCGCTCATTGAACCCGAATAGCTTCCTGTGGTCGCCTGGTCAAACACTGTGATGGAGTTGTTGGTAATTGGGCCTTGAAGGCTGGTTGTCGTTCCAATCAAGGTGCCGGCAGAGATTGTCGTTCCGCCACTATAGGAGTTGGTTCCGGCCAGTGTCAGCGCACCGCCACCAAGTTTGATCAACGAACCAGTTCCGCTGATCGATCCAGCGATTGTCGTTTGACCCGAACCATTTACCGTCAGGAAAAAACTTGCAAGATTGACATCGCCATTCATCAACAAACTTCCCGACGCCGTGGTGTGCTGAATGAAGGTCGAGGCGCCCAGTATCGTCCTGATTTGAATGGTGTTGTTGGAATTGGACGACGCAATGCCCCCACTTCCAAGAGTCAGCGCCTGACTCCCATTTGCCGACTGAATCCTATAACCCTGAAAGACACCGGAAGCTGCCGTAGAATCACCCAGCAGAATCGTGCCAGTCGAAACCGATGTGTTGACAACGATCACCTGGTTACTGGTGATGTTGTTGTTGATATTGGCAATGGCGGTAAGTGAGTTGGGATACTGGCTGGTTCCCGTCCAGTTACCGTTGGAATTCCAGGAATGCGAGCCTCCAGATCGGCGCCAGTTCGATTGGGCTTCGCATGGAGTCGCAAATGTCCCCAGCAGGAGAATCGCCGCGAGCCCGAATCGAATGTCGAAGCGTGAAGCGATTGATTCCGAACAAATGGAGCGCGCGTAAAACCGTATTGCGAGTAGCGCATCGCTACCCGAAAATTTCGGGGACATGGATTTCCTGAACCGGTAGGCCCGGCGGTTTGCAATTCAGGTCACGAGACAGTTCTAAAGGGGGGGAGGCGAAAACCCGCTGAACAAACCGTCTCATCGCAAAAGCACGTTGCCCTTGCGCGCAACCTGTCGGTGGCATGTCGGAAGTAAATCGGAAGATCTTTGCCAACAGGAACAGCTTGCCCAGACGGAATCGGGTTGAAAACAGGAAACTGCTGATGAACACAACGATTAAGGCTTCTATGCCTGGAAATCCGTAAGTCCGGATCAACCGTTCATTTCAAATCGTCACGTGGAATTGCTGCCTGAATTGGTCTTCTTCCAACGAGTCTGTTTGGTCACTGGCGAAATCGTTCGGGCTGGATTCCCTGATTCCCTGATTCCTTGACTCCAACGCTGCAATGTTCGTGGACTGGATTCCAATTGGTCCTTGAGACTTGACGTGAAGCTTGTTGGCAAAAAGACCCGGCCAGGACAAGTCATTTTCGAGGCGACAACGACTGCTTGTCAGGCTGCTTAAGAACACCTGGACGCAATTCAACATCGATACAAAACAATCGCGTCATCAGGTTGGGAACGGCTGACCGAGGCGACTGTTGTTTCTGAACTGCGTTTTCGGGAAAATGTTTGGGAGCATGAAACGCCGTACGAATTCATCATGCCCTATCCCACACGCACGACCCACATCACCACATTTTTTTGGATGAGCCTGTTCACGGGACTGGCCGGATTGGCCGGTGGCGTTTGGGGAATTTTGGACAATGCGGGAACAAACATGACGATGGTTTGTGCAATTCCCCTGGCCGTCGCCGGGCTTGTGATGATCGCGTTTGCATTTCGGCATCGAACGGAGACATGGATTTGGTTTCCCGTCTGCCTGGATGGACATACGCTTCGATACAGCAGGTGCGGACCTGAACCAGAATCGTTTGATTCGTTCACGGGCGACTTGATTGGCAGAATCAAGATTGCTCAAAGGAATCAATACGGTAAGCATTTGGGCGACTCATCTCCCGAGTTGCCACCTGATGCAACGGATTGAAAACCATCGGCTTAAAAAACGATTTCAATGAGCGACTGGAAATGTGAAGCGGGTTGGCCTTTCAATCCTGAAACCGCTGGAGGATTTCGGCGATCCTGGTAAGGCCTTTCGCCCGAAGGTCGCGAATGGCCGGCAGTTGGCTTTCGAAGGAAGTGGTAACCATTCGAATCCGCTCGGCAAGGCCATTCCAGTCACAATCGTCGATCAGCGCAGTCACATTCAATACTTCAACTGGCAAACCAATGTCGTTGCAGAGGTGAGTGATCGCGTCCGTGTTCGATTCAACATGGATAAATGCATTGCCGAACCCTACGCACGCCATCGCAACGTGAA
>JAYVKA010000081.1:0-6112 GCA_043768885.1 Planctomycetota bacterium | reverse complement strand
GGCAGGCTGGTACCCTCGGCCAGAATTTCCCGAATGCGTTGTTCAAATTACAAACGAGTACCGGTTCGATTTGCTGGAGAAGCATGTGATCATCGGAGTGCCGAAAGAAATCAAAAAAGATGAATACCGCGTGGCGATGTTGCCGGTTGGCGTTCACGAACTGAAGAAACGGGGACACACCGTTCTGGTGGAAACGGATGCAGGTAACGGAAGCGGTTTGTCAGACAGCCTGTACGCGGCCGAAGGTGCCGAAATTGTCCGGAACGCCAAAGAGGTTTTCGATCGGGCCGATTTGATTGTCAAAGTCAAAGAGCCGCTGCGAAGCGAATGGCCCCTGATCCGTCGTCGTCAAATTCTCTTCAACTATTTTCATCTGTCTGTTGAACGTGAGTTGACCGAAGCGATGCTAAAGACCGGAGCCACGTGCGTTGCCTACGAAACGCTTTCGGCTCCGAATGGAACTCTGCCGCTGCTGACGCCGATGAGCGAAGTAGCCGGGCGGATGAGCATTCAACAGGGCGCACGCTTTCTGGAAAAACCGCAAACGGGTCGCGGAATTTTGCTGGGCGGAGTCCCCGGCGTGCCGCCTGCCCATATCACGATCATCGGCGGTGGAGTCGTTGGCACGAACGCGGCCAAAATCGCGGCGGGTTTCCAGGCCGATGTCGCCATTCTGGACATCAGCATGGACCGCCTGCGATATCTCGACGACATCATGCCGGCCAACGTGAACGTGTTGTTCAGTGACCGGCACGTGATTCGCGACCAATTGGCCAAGGCCGATTTGGTTGTCGGTGCAGTGTTGATTCCTGGAACCAGGGCTCCGACGTTGGTTACCCGCGCTGACCTGAAAATCATGAAGCACGGCAGTGTGATCGTCGATGTGGCGATCGACCAGGGAGGCTGTGTCGAGACTTCCCGTCCGACTTCGCATAGCGATCCGGTTTTCACTGTCGATGATGTCGTTCACTACTGCGTGTCGAACATGCCAGGAGCGGTTGGTCGCACAAGCTCGTTTGCACTGTGCAATGTGACGTTGCCATGGGTCTTAAAACTTGCGGGTTCGGACCTGATCGATTTGGCCACGCGGGAAAAACCGCTGCGTGACGCGATCAATATTCACGACGGAAAGATTTCGTACCAGCCCGTCGCTGATTCGTTTCATCTGAAGTGCCATCCTCTGGTAGCATAAACGTGGCCACAGGCTTCCAGCCTGTGTTGCGCGCAATCACAGGCTGGAAGCCTGTGCCACGGTTCCTTACACAATGATTTGATCATGAGCACAACTACCGACACACAAACTCCTGCAGCCGTGACCTGGTGTGGCGATGCGGGTGGATACCTCAAGTTGATCGACCAGACGCTGTTGCCCGGCGAACTGGCCTTTGCCGACTGCCGATCAACCGAACAGGCCTGGGTGGCCATTGAAAGATTGAAAGTCCGTGGTGCTCCGGCGATCGGAATCGCGGCGGCCTACGGTGTATTGCTGGAATTCTCGGGCGATATTCCTGGCAATGCAAATGAGTTCCGTGAGCGTGCGATTGAAGCGTGCGATTACCTGGCGACCAGCCGACCGACTGCAGTCAATCTGTTTTGGGCTCTCAATCGGATGCGCAAAGTGATAGCCGCCGCTGCCGACGTTGAGCCGTTTGATGGCGAAGAGGCACTTGAATCGCTCCTTAACGAAGCCCGCACGATTCACGACGAAGACCGCGCGATGTGTCGGGCAATCGGCATTCACGGATCAGCACTCCTCACCGAATGCACCGGCGTGCTCACGCATTGCAATACGGGCGGCCTGGCGACCAGCGAATACGGCACGGCGCTGAGTGCGATTTTTACGGCTCAGGATATGGGTAACACTTTGCACGTTTATGCCGACGAAACCAGGCCGTTGTTGCAGGGAGCGAGGCTGACGACGTGGGAACTGATGCAGCGGCAGATCCCAGTGACCCTGATTTGCGACTCGATGGCAGCTCAAGTCATGCGTGAAAAACGGGTCCAGGCCGTCATCGTCGGAGCTGACCGGATTGCCGCCAACGGCGACGTGGCCAACAAGATCGGAACCTACTCGGTCGCGGTCCTCGCCAAGCATCACGGGATTCCGTTTTATGTCGCCGCCCCCAGCAGCACCTTTGACCTGTCGTTGACTGATGGCAGCAAGATTCCGATCGAACAGCGAGCCGATTACGAAATCACCGAGGGCTTCGGTCGCCGAACCGCCCCCGTCGGCTGCAACGTCTACAACCCGGCCTTCGACGTCACACCAGCTGAACTGATCACTGCGATCGTAACCGAGCGTGGCCTGATTCATCCGATCAACCGCGTTGCCGTCGCAGAGCACCTTGGCGTGGTTTGAATTCCGGAGCCGACCATGATTTCAATTGAACAGAGTGGAGAAATTTCGGTTGTCCGGATGCAGCATGGAAAAGTTCAGGCGATGGACCTGGAATTCTGTACGGCGGTGGCTGACAAGCTGGATGAGTTGTCTGATGCGGGTACTGTGGCGACGGTTTTGTGCGGCACAGGAAAAGTTTTCTCGGCCGGTGTGGATTTGAAACGGCTGGTCTCTGAGCCGCCGGATTACATCGACGAGTTTTTTCCGGCGCTGACACGAATGTTCTTTTCCGCCTGGAGTTTCTCCGGACCGCTGGTGACTGCGATCAATGGCCACGCGTTGGCGGGTGGTTGCGTGTTGGCCAACTGTGGTGACTGGCGGCTGTTGGCCGAAGGGGCAACGATTGGCATGCCAGAATCACGGGTGGAATTGCCGTTGCCAGTGGAAGGAATCGAAGTCATTCGGGGTGGCGTGACAACCAGCCTGCTGAATCAGGTGGTTGGCGAAGGGCGTTCGTGGAATGGGGCCGAAGCGGTCTCGGCGGGACTGGCGGATGTGTTGGTCGCGCACGAATCGGTGCTGGAGCTGTCGATTGAAAAGGCACAAAGAATGGCGGAAATGAACCGGCAAGTGTTTGAGTTGGGGAAACGACAGATTCGCCAGCCGGTTACCAATCGGATTTTGAGTGACAGGGAAAGCCACAACGATCTGGTGCAGTCTCTTTGGAAATCACAAGAGGTGCGCGAGACCGTGCGAAGGTTTGTGGCGGAAAGGCTGAGTTGACGGAAGGCTGAGCCTTCAGGGCAGTTCGCGCCAGGGCGGAGCGCTGGCACGAGAATTCATGCTTTTCGGGTTGCCACTGGTTTTTTGCGGCGGGGATAGACGGTCTGGCAGATTTCACATGTCGTGCTGTCGCAGCCACGGGCTGTGCAGTGTTCCCGGCCGTACAAGATGATCTGTATATGCAAGTCGTTCCAGCACTCTTCGGGAAACAGACTCTTCAGGTCCCGTTCGGTTTCCTTCACGTTGCGACCACTGGTCAGTCCCCATCGCTGGGCCAGTCGGTGAATGTGCGTATCGACCGGAAAGGCTGGGATGCCAAATGCCTGGGCCATCACGACACTGGCCGTTTTGTGTCCAACTCCGGGAAGTTTTTCGAGCTCTTCAAAACTCTTTGGAACCTGGTCGCCATGTTGTTCGACGAGGATTTTCGAAAGACCCGCGATCGCTTTTGATTTTTGCGGAGAGAGTCCGCAGGGCCGAATGATCGCGCGGATTTTCTCCACCGAAACCTTCGTCATTTTTTTCGGCGTATCAGCCAGTCGAAACAACTCAGGCGTAACCTGATTGACTCGCACGTCGGTACATTGTGCACTCAGCAACACAGCGACCAGCAAAGTGTAGGGGCTGCTATGGTCAAGCGGGACTGGCGGATTCGGATAGAGTTCCCCCAGTCGTCGCTGTATAAATTCAGCCCGCTCCCGGCGGTTCATTCGCCGGGCTGACCGTCACCGCCAGTTTTCGTTGCGCCGTCGCCAGACGTGCCGTCGCCAGCGGCATCACCTTTGGCTGCCTCGCCTTCGCCGTCCTTCTTCGCAGCCTCTTCGCCGGCAGCTGGAGGATTGGCAGTCGGTGGTTTGCTTTCTTCGGATTTTTCCACAGGCTTGTCATCGGTTTTCACCGGCACGTATTCGTGACCCCGGTCCCGAATGACTTCCACCCTCTCAATCACGTCCGGCTGGGCACCGGCGATGGGAGTCTCGCCGAAGCCGGTCGATTCGTGAGTCATCGTAAGTGTATTCAGGATGTCCAAGCCGCTGATCACGCGGCCAAACACAGTGTGTTTTGCGTCCAGGTTGCGAACACTGGCGTTCCGTGAAAACGTGGTGAAGAATTGCGATCCGCCGGTATCCCGGCCAGCGTGCGCCATGCTGATTGAGCCGGTGAAATGGCGGCGGGCTTCCGGCGATTGGCATTCACAGGCGATGGTGTAACCTGGGCCACCAACTTCTTCTGCGTTGGGTTTTCCACCCTGGGCCATAAAGCCTTCGATCACGCGATGAAACTTCAGGCCTTTGTAGAAGCCCGATTTTGCCAGGCTGATAAAGTTGGCAACCGTATTGGGAGCTTCATTCTCAAACAGCTCGATTTCGATCACTCCGCGGTTGGTTGTTATCTTTACGCGCGGCAAATCGTCAGCCACGTGTTCCCGCTGCCGAATCAGGATCTCTTCGAAAATCTCCCGGGCAGGAATCGACAGCCGTTCGGCCCTGGCTGCGGTTTCAAATTTTTCCGCTGGAACACCCATCGCGATCAACGAGTCGGCGGTTGCCAGAACGCGATCGTCCATTTCGGCGTTTGCATCGTTCAGCATGATCCCCATCAGCGTATTCAGCATTTCCGCATCGAGGTTGTCCGGAGAAATCCCTTTCAATGCTGCGTCACGCAAGCGGTCAATGACGTTGGTCGCCTGGGTCGTAAGCGAAGTGTATTCGGTGCGAATCGAGTCTTTTTCGGTCGCTTCACTGGTCGTGCTGAAGCGCTCGCGCAGCTCGATCATTTTGGCGCGAAGCTCTTCCCATTTGGCTTTCAGGCCAGCAAAGTCCTTGGGCAACTCGTCCACAACCGGTGCGGCTGGCGCAGTTTCCGGAGCCTGGCCTTCGGTTCCAGGGGCAGCGGTTTCGGGGGGAGTCGTGGGCGGAGTCGTGGGCGGAGTCGTGGGAGGAGTCGTGGGAGGAGTCGTTTGTGCCGACCCGTCCTGTTTCGCCGCATCGTCCTGTTTCGCCGCATCGTCCTGTTTCACCGCTTCGTCTTGGGCGTAAACGTTGGCGATGGCAAATGGTGTTAAAACAAAAACGGCTGCGGCCACCAATGCCAGCCATCGATTCGTCGTCGGTTTCATTTCTTGCAAAGCTCCTTGCTTGTTATCAGGCCAGCACATTTCGAGTGCTGAATGTACGAAGTTTATTTGTTTGTTTGAAGGACAGTGATTCGGATTCGAATTGAAAAACTATCCGCCTCCGTCGCCGGTTGGGGGAGTCGTCGCTTCTTTTGAATCGACCGGAACAGGAGGCGCGGGGGTCGCTGGAGCCGAATCCAACAGGGTCATCTGGGCCGGTTTGTACTCATGGGGACGCTTTCGAAGCATCGAGGCGGAGGTGATTTTGACAGTCTGTTTTCGAATCATCCGATCGGTTGGTGAAAACGCCGGAAAAGAGTACAGCACGTCAAGACCTTCGATCACACGACCAAAAACCGTGAATTCTCCGTTTCGCTCGGGGATCGGCTGAAGCACGAGACTGAACAGGGAACTGGTCGGTTGGTTCTGCAAATGGTACGTGGTCAAACTCCCGGCGACGTGCTCGCGCGCCGTTGGCAACTTCGTCTCCTCCGGAATTGAGTAGCCGCAATTGCCGGTGCCGTTTCCCAGTGGGCAACCGGACATGGCCAGGAACCCCGCCTGAACATTGAAGAATTCCTGGTTATTGTAAAATCCGGATTCGACCAGGCTCACGAAACTGTTGACAGTGTTCGGCGCGTCGTCTTCAAAAAGTTCGATAGTGATTGGACCCAGGTCTGTCTCAATCCGGACGAGGGGCAGTTCCAGTGCCAAGTCGCGCTCCCGAAACTCCAGTTCCCTCTGCCAGCTTTTGGTAAGTACATCCAGCCGATCCAGAAACGGTTTGTTGGTCTGCACGCCCAACGCTTCCATCTGTGCGAGGTGTTCTCGGGCTTTGGCAAAGTCCTGGCTGGCGATCGAAGCGCGTAACGCAA
>JAYVKA010000080.1:0-12858 GCA_043768885.1 Planctomycetota bacterium | reverse complement strand
GAATTCCGTGATCACATTCCCGTTTCGTTTGTTCTGGGCACCATGCTGGATTGTCCGGTTTTCGAACTGACGTTGGCAAGGAACAAGGTCAGGAAGTTTGTGCTGGTTGATGCTATTACCGGCACAACGATTTCACCCATTGACGAGGAGACAGCCCGCAAGATTGTATTGGCGGATTTTTCAGAACCGGCTGAGGTAACCCAAGCCAAACTGATTGAAACGACGGGTTCGCATTCCGAATATCGCGGCAAGGAAATGCCTGCCTGGCGTGTCGAACTGGATGACCCGGACGCGACCGTGATCGATGTTTCCGCCGACCGCGGCGCGGTAGTCACCCGTCGCAACAACCGCTGGCGGATGTTTGATTTTTTCTGGATGCTGCACACGATGGATTATCAGGGACGGGACGGTTTCAATCACTGGTTGTTGAAATCGGTTTCCCTGTTCGGTGTCGTGACGGTCCTTTCCGGGTTCGGGCTGTGGTTCAAGACTTCAAGGGTTTTTCGCAGCCGGAAACATCGAACTATTGAGTGAATCGAGCAGGAATTCGGGGCGCCGGAATTGATACCAGGCGGAAAGCCTGACAGGCCCTATTTTTCCGAATCGTCTGGTTTTGCCGGGACAATAAAGTCGTGGCGGGAGAGAGCCTTCAGGTATTCCACCAGGGCATTCTTCTCGTCGGCCGAAAGTTCGAGTGGCTTGAGTAGCGGGTCCAGTCCCGCGTCCTCCCGCGAACCGCCCTTCGAATAGAACTCGACGACTTCTTCCAGCGTCGCCATGCTGCCGTCGTGCATGTAGGGGGCGGTCAGATCGACTCCGCGCAACGAAGGCGTTTTGAAATGGTGCTGGTCTTCGAGCCGAAAAGTCGTCTTCATTCGGCCGTCATCGCGACCTTCTTTTCCGAACCCAACACCCGTGTTGTGAAACAGTTCGTCGGAAAAGTTTTCACCTGCATGGCATTTCCAGCACCCGCCGCTACTTTCAAAAATCCACATGCCGGTACGGGCTGCTGCATTGAGTGCAACGTACTCTGAGGCGTGAAAACGATCGACTTCGGAATTGCCGGCCAACAGCGTTCGTTCAAAGCTGGCGATTGCGCGGGCAATGTTTTGCGTCGAAATGATTTCCGGTGGCGGGTTTGGGCCAGCATCGTTTTCCTCAGGAAACGCGGCGGCGAACAGCTGCGGATATTCTTCGTGCGCGGTCAATCGCCGAATCACTCCATCCACATCTCCACCCAATTCGGTTTCACTGGTGAGTGGGCCGAACACCTGCTGCTCCAGCGAATCGGCCCGACCGTCCCAGAAAAAAACCTTTCCATACGCCCGATTGATCAGCGAAGGAGCATTGAGGGTTCCTTTGCTCCGGTTGATGCCGAGTGCGACCGGATCGGGAGTGGCAAAACCGTGTTTGGGATCGTGACAGGAAGCACAAGCGACAGTCCCGTCGTTGGAAAGAACCGGATCAAAAAACAGTTTTCGCCCCAGCCGGACTTTCTCGATCGTCAGCGGATTGTCCGCAGGCACTTCGGGGCGGGACTTGAATCCATGCGGCACATAATTCAAATCGACTTCGGCGGGCAGGCTGTCTTCGGGCAAGCGAATCGGCTGTTCCGATTCCTGTCCGAAAGAAATCGAACAACCAAATGCCACGAAACAAATCGTGGCAAAAAGAACCCGCCAAACTGCCCGGTAATTTTTCCGATCCATAGCGCACACCCGCAGAGGGAAGCCCGTTCCAAAACATTGAGTCTAACCGGAAACCAGCCGCGATGCCGACTTCCCGATTCAGCCAGGAAACACTGGTTCAGCCGGAGTTATCCGCACATCCTGCCAGGCCCCCGTTTTGCCAAAGCCGAATTGCCGATAAATCCAACTGCGTCCAGCATAGTCTAGCAATCCGGTGGCGAGGGTGAATTCAAAAGTGGGCGGGCAGGGAAAAAACGAACCGAATATTCGCCAGTCACGAGTGCGGGTCATTCAATACCTGCGTGAATGCCGGCGCACCGGCGACTGGTTTGGGCTGGGATTGGCCGCGTTGGTTGCAGTCATCGCCGCGTGGCTGGCGGCATTGCCTTTCTCTCCGGCAGTTCAACGTGCGACGATCGATCGCTTTCATTTGGTCACGCCATCGTTCGCCGCGTGGGCGCTCCAGCAACCTTCGCCGCCGATGTACAACCTGGAAAATCGGTACTGGTTCGCGCGGCGCGAACTGAAACCGGCAGAGCTTGTCGACAATCCGGCGGAAGGAATTGAAACGGGAATGCTCAACCACTTTCCCACCCGGATCATCACGTTTTTCGACAGCCGAATCCGCTTGTTCCTGAACGAAAACGAAGGGTGGCTGTACGTTCGGTCCCGCTACCAGGACCAACAGCGGGTGACGGTGTATCACGTTCATCCCCGCGATGAGGGCCGGACGCTGCTGATGGAAAGGGTCGAAGGAAAATGACGGCCACATCCACATATGAAACAACACCCTTTCTGACTGCTCGTCCGCTGGTGCCGCTGGACCCGAACGTCCGTGAAGCACTGACGGTTACCCGCGTCGTTGTGTTTGCGATTATCGTTTCGCTGATCTGGAAGCTGTCGTATTTTATTCAGGCGGCGCGAATATACCGGCTCGTTCCGTTCGAAGACGCTTTCTTTCCGTACTTGCTGCAATCGACTTTTGTTTCATCCGCGGCGTATATGATCGCACTCGCCTCGCTGATGTTGATGTTGGTGGCCAGGTCGCCGATATGGTTGGTGGCGGCATCGTGTCTTGCAGTGTTCGGGCTCGGCATCCTGTGCATTCATCAGCAGGCATACAACGACGTTACGTTTCTGACTTGCTGGTGGTCGACGCTGTGGTGTTTGTGGATGTACACGCGGATAGGCGAGGCGGTAGATTCGTTGCTCCCCCGGGCCGCCTTTCTGACGCACCTGATTCTGTCGGTGATCTTTTTGGGTGGAGCCGTCGGGAAGATGACTCCCGGCTACTGGTCGGGCGAAGTGCTGTACGAGATCTATTTTTCGGGCAGGGATTATTGGGTCTTTAACCTGCTTCGAGACCAGTTCGATGAAGCGGCGTTGCGAAACATCTCGTGCTGGTATTCCCGGCTGGTGACCAGCACCGAGTTGTTGTGCGCGTTCCTGTGGCTGATGCCCCGGCGGTTGGCGTCGTGGCTGGCGATTGCAGTGTTGTTGAACATCGCCCTGATGAGCAACACCTTTCTGTTCTCAGTGCTGACTTGCCTGCTGGGGTTGGCACTGGTCGGGCTGCACACACCCAAAACAAAAACGGATCGTTCGCCATTTGGAGAACGACCCGTCTGATTGATTGACTCAAATACTGGTCAGTCCTTTGTGGGGACGAATCAGACCATGTCCTTCAAGCCCTTGAGTGGCAGGACTTTCACGACGTTACGCGCCGGCTTGGCTTTGAACATTGTCTCTTCCTTGGTAAACGGGTTGATGCCTTTGCGAGCCTTGGTTGCAGGCTTGCGAATGACTTTGATTTTCGACAAACCAGGAATCGTGAATACACCAGGGCCTTTGCCCTTCAGGTTTTTTCCGATCAGGTCGGTCAGGTTTTCAAAGACGCTCGAGATGTCTTTCTTCGACAATCCGGTGGACTCGGACAGCGAAGCCATAATCTCGGACTTGGTCATCGGCTTCTTTACATCAGTTTTCATCGTGGCCATTTTTAATCCTTTGGGCAGGTAAACCTGTACGGCACCAACGTAGTGCGGCAATCAGTAAAAATTCAAACGCTGGCCGGTTTGCTCGACCAGAAAAACAGATGGCTGGGTGAGTCGTTCCAGCCAACGGGACGTTTCGCAGAATTCGCAAACAGCCCGAATTGAGCTGTCATGTCCCTCGTTCGCCGATGATTTTTGCAAACGGTTTGCGATCCGACAAGGATAACCACGCAAAAAAGCCTTGTTTTTAAGGGTATTTTTGACTTTGCCATGCGGTAACGTGGCGGGGGGCATTCTCCGGGCAACCGGAAAATGGCAGAAAACAGCTGGAATAAGGCTGTTTTCAGTGTTGTTGGAGAGGACGATCGACTCGGCCAGTTCGATTCGGACGCGCTATTCGCCAGGCCGATTTCGCCACACACTGACCGGCGACTGTTTGGCAAAAAGGAGCCGCGGGCATTGGTCGGGCAGCGCCAATCCCAACCGATTCACCATCGTATTCCTGTGAATGATCGCCTGAGCCTTCTGCAATCGCCAAGGAGGATGAGCAAAGTCGCCTCGAACGATTTGATCCTCGCGATTGGTCGTGAACAGGCAATAACGGTCGGTCAACCAATGGTCCAGCGTTCCACTCTCGGCAACCGATGCAGGACCAACCGGGCGGTACTCGACATCCAGTTCCGCAACCGTTTCACCGGCTTCGATTCGGCGGCTGTGAAATCGCCGCCAATGTCCGTCCCGGCGAAGTGTGATATGCGAATCCGAGTAGGGGAGGGCGAACATGCAGCGGGCCAGAAACATGGCCAGCCGGTTCGCAGCGTCCAGGCTGAAATACCACAATCCCGGCCGTCCGTTGAACGAAACGCAAGTCCGCACGACGACTTCCGGGAACCTTGAAATCCACGGCAACGGTGGCATCCATTTGCTGGTCACATCTGACATGCGAAAAGGAACGATCCCGATCCACGCCTGTCCCTCGAACGTGTCCAGCTCGATACCCGCGGGGAGCAGAGAAACCAAGTGGCAAGCATGAATCGGCCAGTGCATAAACAGCAGATCATGGCACTTCATCCGGGCGCAGGGCGACTTCCGTGGCACAGAACAATCGAGCCCTTCCGCATTGGCCGGGCTCCGAGGTTCAGGCTTGGGTTTAGCAACGGCCATCGGGCAATCGAATTCACGTAGCAACAGAATCAGCACCGACTTCACAACCAGGGCGCTCTCCGTTTCCCGCAGAAAACCCGAACGATTAACAAGCGAGCAATATTTCGTTCGGTCGAACAGGTTTAATCGGGGCAATCGGTGTCAGCGACCATTCGAGGCGCTTTGTTCTCCCCAAACCGACGTAAGTGCCAGCAGGAGGCTTTCGTCTTTTGGGTTGATCGTCATTGCTCATTTCCGGGTTGGGTCAGCGTCGTTCGCCCCCCTGGCCCCATTTCGAACCACGCCTCACCCCGCCAGACCCCATCCATCATCGTCAGCGATTTCATGTCCTTCTGCTGGGTTTCGATCAGCTGCTGAGGCGATTCCCTTTGTGCCAACGCTACAGCCGGAATCAGAAACAGGCTCAAACAAAAATCGATCGATAAAACATGGCGAATCCCCTTGATGTGCAACAAAAAAAGAAGGCAATCGTATTTCAGCCAATGATACATGACTTGATTCAGCATCGCTTGCTATTCAACTGAGGATCGCGAACGATTTCTTGGGCCACCTGATCGATCAGGCCCCCGAACCGGGCGAACGCCGGCATTGCTTCGAAAAGCAGTCGGGATTTCCTCTGTCAACTTCGTGCCTTTGTGTTTCAAACGGATTAATGGACAAACACACAGACACAGAGTACACAGAGAGCGGTTGAGACAGGACCGAAGCAATTTGGGTCGGTTGGTTCGGAAATTCGACTCGAACACGAGGATTCGGATTAGGGGAAATGCCTGCTACGCGGCAAAAAATGTGGATGAAAATTGATAGCCGCGAATGCGGCATCAGCGAATAGCTGCGGGTGTGAACCCGCAAGAAACGATTGGCCCCACTATTCATCGAAGCCGCGATAGCGGCGGTAGATTGGATGCAGCCCGGCGACATGAGCCATCGCCAATTCCACACACAAAAGTTTGCTGTCGACGCATTCGCGGCTGGTTTACGCGCGGTCAACGTGTTGCCTTCTGGTTTGTTTGCGATTGGTCTGTGCAAAAACGGTGGGCGGTTGCTGAGGGGAGTTCGCCAAAGTGCTTTTTGTATTCCGCAGCAAAGACGCCGGAGTATTCGATGCCCCAGTTGCGCGCGATGTCGTGAATCACCGCAGACTTGTCGGCGACCTGTTTCAGATCGCGGCGGATCTGGTTGAAGCGAAGGGCCCGAGTGTAGCGCATGGGAGTCATGCGAATCATGTCCTGAAAAAGATTGATCAGGGTTCGTCTGGAGATATCGACTTCGTCGCAAATCGGCTGAATCGTGATTCGTTCGTTCAAGCGGGACTTGATCATGTCGATGACCCGGAAAAACAGGGCGCGGCGGGCATCCAGCTCGAAAAACTCTTTTCGCTCCAGGGTGGCGTCCAGCAAGTCCCGAATCAGCTCTGCCGTCATCCGCAAAAGATTCGTTGGCGCCCGGGTAGCCGGCGAACCGGCCAGATGATTCAGTTCTTCGGTCAACTCGCAATGCAATTGCCGGGTTTTCTCTTCGCCAATCCCGATCAATGCCTGGTTGCGGAAAATCTGCACGGCGTTGTCGTGTCCGTACAACCTCCCAATACTTTCAACCAACGGCCCAGGGACCTTGAATCCCGATGTTTGTGAATTGGGGGCCGAAAAATGGTTAATACGTTGCTCCGGTATCAGAATGCCAAGCGTGCCTTTCTCCAAACCGTGGGTCCGATGTCTGGACCGGAAGTTTCCATCATGGATCGGCAGGAAAAGGAAACCTCCAACGTCATCACGCCCCTTGATTTCCAGGGATTGATTCATCGTGAGGTGGAAGTACTGGCATCCACCGGCAGAGGCCAGGCAGACGCTTCCATGAAAACTTCCGGATGTAATCTGATCAATGCTCGTGTTCCAGGATGCAAGTACGTTCGCGAACTGGTCAAAATCCCTGGTTTCGACGCGATTGATTGCGAACGGGAGGGGCTGGGCCGGGTCCAACTCAAAGAGCTCTGACCAGTCTTTGGCAACCGCTGAAGACGGCATTCGAATTCCCCCCGAAATTTTTTCTGATTGCACTCTTTTTACTGGTCAGAATCAAAACATCCATTTTAATGATAGTTCGAGTCGGCGGGGAATGAATACCGGTGCCGGCGTGGTTAGTTTTTGCCCTGATTTAGGCCGTTTTGAGCATTTTTTTTTGAGGTAAGCACATGGTCCCAGCTTTCGTCGCCGGACTTCCGACCCATTCGCAACGCCTGTTCGTGACCCGCTTTTGCAAATCCCGATGGATGGCCTGGCTGGTTGTCATCGCGATTTCGTCGGTTGCGAACAACCCGTTATTGGCCCAGGACAAGACCTGGGACAATGGCTCCGCCGACTTGGCCTGGAACACAAGCAGTCTGAACTGGGGCGGCACCGCGTGGAACAACACGATCGGTGGGGGCGCGATTTTTAACCCGACGGGAGTTGGGACGATCAACGTTCCCGGACAAATCAATGTGGACAGCATGAATTTCACGGCCAACGGCTATATCCTGAACGGTACAGGCCCGATCAATTTTCAGGCCGGGACCAGCACTCAAACAACAGGCGTTGTCAGAGTAGGCGACGATGATTTTATCGATCCAGGAATCACGGCCCGGATCAATGCGCCTATTACCAGTTCCATTGGTTTTCAAAAAGTTGGCGACGGTGTTTTGGAACTCGGTGGGACCGGCAACAGTTTTACTGGGCAGATTGCGGTCGTAGGCAATGGAAAATTGTACGCAGGAGTTTTGATTGGCGGTGCGTTCGGCAATGCGATTCCTGGTGGCACTCTTCGATTGTTGAACGCCAATGCTTTGGCACCCACAACTAATGTCAGCATCGGGCCGGGATATCTCGATATCGGCAACAACAACGTGACACTAGCCAATTTGATCTTTACCAACCAGACACAAACCAATCCCTGGAACAACACACTAAATGCGAATAACGGTGTGATCGGAAGCGGCACCCTGCGAGTCACTGGCGACATTCATGTGATCGGCGTTACCGGTAACAACTTTGGAACCAACACAATTGCAACCAACTTGAATATGGGTGGTGGTGACCAGGTTGTTCGGGTCGGTGTGCAGAGTCAATTTATCCTGAATCGCGCCCTTTTGTTCACGGGTTCCCTCTCGAATGGCTCGCTGACCAAATCCTACGGATTGCAATCGAATGGAGTGTTTGCTGCTGTGGACGGAATCAGTCTTTTGGGCAACAACACGTATACGGGTGCCAGCCGATTCAACGCAGGCACGAATATTGCGACCGGCACGAACGCCTCCCAGTCCATCGTGACGGCGGGAGTAGGCAGCGCGGGGGGAAGCCTGTTTGCCCTGCAGGGTGCGAACGGATCGTTTCAGTCCGCAACCACGATTCAGGCCGTGAGTGGAAGCTCTTTTGTTTTGGACAACAATGCCGCCCTGTCCGGCAATGACGTTCCGGCCATTGCGGCCGCCCAGAACAACGACCGAATTCGGGATGATGCTGTCATCACGTTGCGTGACGGGGGACTTGTCTTTCGCGGACTGGCCAACACGGTTGCCTCGGAAGCGTTCGGAAACATGAACCTCACTGGTGGTCACAACTCGATTATTGTGTCGCCGAACGTCACTATCGGAAACACCGAAACGTCAACCATCACAGGTAACAACCTGACAATCGCACCTCGTTCGACTCTGATGATCGGAACGTCCGGTACTGCAACACAGAGCTTTGTGCTCGGCACGCAGGCCAAGGTAAAGTTCAACGGCACGATCCCAGCAGCCGACAATACCGGCATCATCCGGGGCGTGGTAACGGGAAGTGTTACAAGCAACTTTGGAGTGATAGCCGTCAACAATCCCTCGGACCTGGTCATCTATGATGCGACTGACGGATTCAAGGCGTTTACAGGATACGCTACCGATTTCACCACAGCCGGTTCAAACGTAAATGTTTCTGCTGCTTCGACTGTTGCTGCCTCGCAGAATATCAATGCTCTCAAAGCGACAACAGCAAGTGCGTTTACCACGACCATCGGGGCAGGAAACACGTTGACGGTCAATTCGGGAATGATGCTGAGTACCAGCGGAGTTCATACGATAACTGGAGGAATACTTGCGTTTGGCAGCAGTCCGGGAATGTTTTTTGGGAACCATACGGTTTCCAGTGCGATTACCGGAACCAATGGTCTCATCCAGTCGTTGGGCAACCTGACATTGAATGGTGATCTTTCGGGGTTGTCAGGACCGTTGACCGTCAACGGATCGGGCACGACGACGCTGGTGGGGAATTCGTTTGCTGGTGAAATTGAAATCCGCAGGGGAGCCGTCTTGCTTCAACAGGCCCAAACCGGTGCGTCGCTGGGTGCAGTTCGACTGGGTGTTGCCGGTTCCGAAGCGGATTTGATCGGCACCTTTCCAACGCTTCAGTTCAATTCGACCGGGGTTAATCTGGTAACTCAAATCGATCGTGACATCATTGTCGACAACGGAGGCCTGACTGTTGCAGGTGCGGAAGCAAGATACAACATGACAGCCAGCCTTTCGCCGCTCAGCAACGCTACTGGCTCTCAAACGCTGACGGGAGACATCACGCTGAACAGCCATCTTCGCCTGCAAGGTGGTGGTGGTTCAACGTTGACGAACAATTCGACGATTTTCCAGGGCAATATTTCCGGACAAGGCACGTTCTTTAGTGCCAACGGTCGAGTGATATTCGACACATCGTCGGTATTGTCCAACACCGGCGGTTTGCAGATGGGAGACTATGGATTTACCTCCCAGGTTACGATGCGAGGCACGGCAACTGGCAACGCGGAGACGTTGCTTCGCGGTGGCAACAATACGTTCCTGGCCTATGCTGGCCAGAACAGTCTTTATACTGGCAAGATCACGGTCGATGGACTTGCGGCAATCGTGCCGATGAACACTTCCACGATCAACAACCAGATTGACGTGACAAATACCAGCACGATGCGGGTTAACGTCGCTTCCGGAAACGTCGCCACCTGGAACGGACCGCTGACTGGAAATGGTGCGCTGAGCATGCAAACGGTCCTGTCCGGTGTCAATACAGTATTTGGCACCAACAACGGCATGGGAACCCTGGTTCTGGCCAGTAACGCCAACACGCACACCGGTGCGATCAATGTGAATACCGGTACTCTAATGGTCAATGGTTTGGTCGCTGCCAGTGCCAATGCGGTGACCGTCGCGGCGGCTGGAACACTGGGTGGCATAGGGGTTATCAATCGTAATATTACGGTCAATGGCAAGCTGGCTCCGGGCAATAGCCCCGGAGTTTTGACGGTTAATGGCAACGTAACATTTTCCGCAACAGGCACGTTTGCCGTTGAGGCCAACAGTGCCTCACCTGGAACCGGATACGACCAGTTGTTCGTCAATGGAGCAGTCAGTCTGGGCTCGGCAAATCTCGGTTTGACAACCGGATTTTCACCGGTCGCTTCCGACCGACTGTTCATTCTGGTCAACGACGGTGCTGACTCCATTGTTGGTCTTTTCAATGGCCTGGGCGAAGGCTCGTCCTTTGTCTGGTCATTTGGCGGGAACAACCAATTGGGAACGATTACCTACCTTGCCGATTTTGGCAGCAACTCCCTTACAGGAGGAAATGACGTGGCACTCTACGGATTTGCGGCGATACCCGAACCCGGAACTCTTGGTGTCATGAGTCTGCTGGTGTTGGCTGCAGTTGGCAGTCGCCGACGGATTCGCTGATTGCTCGTCCATACTACCTGGCTGAAAAAACCAAAAAGGCCGTCGGCAATTACTGCTGTCGGCCTCTTTTTTTGGTTATCACCGTATTTGGCGTTTCTGCAGGCTCCGCTGTATACCAACACGCAAAACCGGCTACGAAGAATTGGCATTCAAATTGGATTCTACTTCTTCCTCATCAGTTTCTTGATAGTCCGGCCAGCGCGGACCAACGAGTATTTGCTGACGTCAATGAAGCGGCTGCTGCCCACGTCCGTCGGAGTCATTCCCCGTTTGCGCAACCAGCTGTTCATTCGGTGCAGCGATTGGCGGCGCGCCGAATCGTCGGTTTGGAACGTGATGCTGAACGAGATCGAAACTTCCGGGCCGTTCTGGACCCAATGTGGAGCGACAACCGGGAAATGCAACCCGCTCCCTGGTTGAAGGTCAAACCACTCGCCCCGATCCAACAACGCTTCGTCCATCTTCAAATTGCGATGGCTCCCCTGGAAAAACGCCTCGATCGTTTCCTCAGGTAGCACAGCCCTGTCATACGGGTCAAACATGTGAACCGTTTTCGAACCGCGAACCTGCAACAGAAAATTGTTTTCCGGGTCGATGTGATAGGGAGTCACACTCCCTGGCGACGAGATGAAGATGAACCCCTGACGCATCCGCATTCCCGGAGCAATCGGGTCAGTGTAGACCTGCATTTCGTCCAGGCACTGGTCCAGCAAATTCGAATAGGCCGGGTCGAGTTCAACATTCTTCAGCACCAGCCACGATTTGTTCTCGGCAATCCGCTGGATCGTTTCGGCGGGGCTCAGACCGTTTCGCGGCGTCAGTTTCGGGTCCTGAGTGACCGGCAGGTTTCCGGCGTTGTATTCGACGTTGCCGGCTGGAAGCCTCTGGCATAACTCCACAAGGTTTTCCAGTTGCAGCATCGGGTGATCGCTCAAGCGGTGCCCGATCATGAACGGTCGTCGGTTGAATTCACCGGCAAATGTTTCAGGATCCAGTCCTGTCAGGAGATGAGTCGCTTCGGTTTGTGCTTCGGGCAGTTTGACGATCATGGCTTGCTCACTCTATTAACAGGACAGGTTTGGAGTATGAAATTGTTTTTTAGTCAGGATGGTTTTTTGCTGGCGGGCTTCTTTTTGCGTTGAAACAAACTCGATATTTGCTGCATCAACGGACGAATCGCCATCAACCAGTCCCCCCGGCGTGTGCCAAGCGAAATCAGCATCGACTCAATTCCCCGCCGATCTGGCCACAAATGATTGATCATCGGGTGGTCCGGGTCGGCACAGGAATCCATTGACTGGATGTTCGTTGATTCATGCAGGTGCCGAATGTTTTCGACCTCCAGCAGCATGCCGGGTGAAAACCGGGCAAGACTTTCGTCAAAGGCGATTTTGAACGCGTACCCGTGGGAACCGCTCAGCAGATTCAGTTTGCTGGCCACCGTTTTTCCGTCGACTTGCAGCGAGAGCGTTTGCAACCGTCCGGCTCGCGCCATGTCCCGCGTCATTTCATCGAAAAACTTTCCCGTCGATTCCTGGCAAGCGAGCGCTGTTCCCTCACGGCCTTTCCAGCCAGCCATTTCCAGCTCCAGCAAATCCTTGACGGAACGAGCATCGCCTGACGCGACCATTTCGACTCGGTGTTCCCGTTCCAGTTTTCGCATCAGCCGAGTCGACTCCTGCCTGCCTTTTTTCGGAACGCGGCGAGACAGGAATTCTTCGAATCCCGATTCGCGAATCATCATCGCCCGGCGATAGCGGCGCCGAACGTACGAGTGAACTTCGTGCCGTGCGATCCAGTCGACCAGCATCGAGTGAACCGGACCATCGCCGGGCAACATGGGCAGGCTGATCCAGTCGAGTTTTCGCGCATCCACTCCGTTTTGCATTGCATCCCAAAAACTCTCCCACGTTTCCCTCAACACATCGCGGCGAATCAGGGGCGCTGTCAGATAGCATTGGTCGTGCCGCCAAAACTCGGTAACACGGGCTGGCAATCCGCTGAAGCGATTCATCAACTTCAGCGGAAACAGACCGCAGAGTACCGGCTCGGCGGCCGGATTGACGCGGGGCGGTGCAGTAATCAGCATCACTCCGACCTGCTCACTCCCACGCAAATGCCGCAGCGCAGCCATCAGGAATTCGGGCTCATAGAACACGTTCGGTTCCGCTGCAACCTCTGCCAACCGTTGCCACTGTGGAAGCCACTCTGCAAGCTCAACCGGATTGGTGATCCAGTGAACCCGCATTTCCGTCGCCGGCAAGTCTGCAACGTTCGCGTTG
Source organism: Planctomycetota bacterium (assembly GCA_043768885.1). GTDB lineage: Bacteria > Planctomycetota > Planctomycetia > Pirellulales > Pirellulaceae > BJ22. Next base: position 2 of record JAYVKA010000080.1, on the reverse strand, counting down.
AG
>JAYVKA010000079.1:0-7562 GCA_043768885.1 Planctomycetota bacterium | reverse complement strand
CTGCGCAACACGCCGATTCCCGGACGGTCTTCCCAACCACCATGGTTTTGCATGTACATTCGGCCCGGCATGTCGGGATGTCGCGTGATCTTGTGAACGCACTGGCCGAACTCCGGGCTCGGATCAGGAACAAAGCCGGCACCGACGCCTTTGTTGGACGCCTGAAAAGTCTTCCCGCCGTCTTCGCTCATGTAGTGACCACCGGTGGAAATTCCGAGGTGGATACGATTTCCGTCACGGACAATCGTGTGCATGCAAAGTCCACCATTGCCCGGATGCCACTGGCGGGCATGTTCGTGGTTGCTGATCCCGCCGACCATCTCCCACGAGTTGCCGAGGTCTTCGCTGCGGAAGAGGGCTGCCGGTTCGACGCCGCACCAGAGTTCCTTTTTGTTGTCCCCCGGTTCGATCGACCAGATGTTGGCGAGTGCACGGCCGTCTCCCTCGGGAAAAGCCGGTGCCGATTTTGTCTCCTTGAATTTCTTGCCGAGGTCGGTCGAGGTCAAAACCTTCATTCCGAAAAACGCATTGCAGCTGCTGGCAAAAACACGAGGCGCCCCCCGATCGTCGATTAGCGCCGAGTAAACCGCCACGCCCGACCCGAACGGTCCACGCAGCTCGAACTTCTTGCGAGTCTTTCCACCCTCTGCAACAAACAGACCTTTTTTCGTGCCTATACAAATCAGAACGCGTTCAGTCATGATGCTCACCGAAAATACTGTGTGGGAAAATTGCCGGATTCGATTCGGCAATTATCCATGGTTGGCAAACGGATTGCGACAGGGGAAACGGAATTTTTTGTCCAGGTTTGTAGTCCCGCATTCATGCGGCAGAGATCCGGTTGAAGCCGGTATTACAAACAATGAATTCAACCACCCGAAACCGCGGGCCAAATCGTGAGCACATCGCCGGGCTTGAGCGGTGTTTTCATTCCGTTTTCCTGCCTGACTGGAACCAGATCGGAATTGACAAACAGATTCACATGCCGCCGCACCGCACCGGTCTCATCGCAAACACTGATGTACAGTGACGGATGTTCGCGTTGCAACTGAACCAGTGCCGCGCCGACGGTTTCCGCCGAAACATTGATTTCCGCCGCCCCGCGACAATACTCTCTCAAACTTCCTGGAAACTGCACTGCAACAGTCATGTCGTCCCCCCAAGTTCGTCCATCCCAGCCGTTTCATCATACTATCAATCGCGTCAAGCGACGCTTCCGCCAATCGATAACTGCCAAAATTTTCATGGCAAAATTTCAGCCCCGCAAGCGGGAAAACCAGTTGCGGTGCCTGTCGTCGTCGGGTGGTCACGACTGTTATACTTGAAGGGGGAAATCTCAACATTCGCTGAATTCCGTTCGATGAAATGCCGGCATCGCCTGGGCCAAGTTATATGAACATTTCTCCAAAGCATGGCGTGTCGCTGTTCGAGACCCTGGTCGTGCTGGGGATTCTGTCAGTCCTGCTTGCGATCAGTCTGCCTTACCTTGGCCAGGCGCGGGAATCGGCCAGATCGCTTCAGTGTCTGAACCAGCTGAAACAACAGGGGCTCGGCATGCAATTCCTGGTCGGGAAAGACAATTCCTGGCGGGAGAGACTCGATGACTTACTGCTGAATTGCCCCTCGGCCAGCGTTAACCAGATCGAACAGAACAGGAATGGTCAGGACTTGCCGACGAGCACTTACATGGTTGTTGCCAGCGGAACAGCGACCCGTGAATCGCAGATTACACCCAATCACCCGGACGCAGCGAAACACCGAAACGGATTTTCCTCCTGCAGTGACTCCAGATTCGTATTCGATGGCCTTTCCAATACGGTTTCTGCCGGTGATGCCGTGTTTGATTTGTCGGTCAAGTCACCTGATTCAGACGATGTTTGCGACCGATTCCAGTTTGGCGGTCTATATACCGAGTTCTCCTGGACCTACGGATCGACCGGAGTGCCTCTGAATGCAATTCGTCGAAATGAAGTTCCATTTGAGCAACGCGAGATAGCCTTTGGCAGCCATCATGTCGGAGGAGCCAACATGCTGTTCCTGGACGGTCATGTTTCGTTTGTCAGCGAAGGGATCTCCGCTGCGACGTGGAGCGCATTGGGGACTATCGACAACGGCGATATTGTTGACGGATACTGATTCCCGGAAGATTTTGAAGCCAGAATTTCCACGCCGAGGGCAAACCCTATTCAGGACACAAATCTCAGGAACTGAAAATCGATGAGTGCTCACGACCAACAATACAACTGTGCTGTCTGGTTTGACATCCCGGTTGCGGATCTCGACCGCGCGACCAGTTTTAATGCCAACGTGCTGGCGATCAAGTTCGAACAGCAAAAATTTGTTGACTTCAGCTTTGCAGTGTTGGAGCACGAAGAAGGCAACGGCGGTTGTCTGGTTCCCGAACCGGGTGACATCACGGACAAGGGAATCATGCTCTACTTGAATGCCGAGGGAGGGTTGCGCGACGCGGTGAAGAAAGTCTCTGAGTTCGGCGGCAAGGTATCAGAAGACATTGACCCGATCGGCCCACACGGTTTCCGCGCGATCGTGCGCGACAGCGAAGGCAACCGGATCGTGTTACACTCGATTGCCGACGCCTGAACTGGAATTCATTCGCAAGTGAGAATGCGGCCATGCATTGGCTTCGGCTTCGGCCAACATTTGACATCGAGTTGAGCGACGCCCGCGATGCGGCAATGGACAAAATCAGCGCAGAGCATTTGCGGCGGGGCAAACCGAAGGACTTTCTGGTCTTTGGCGAGTACGGCGAACTGCATCGGCATGAGTCGGAGCATCGGTTGTGGTCACCGCACTTGTCGTTTTATTTTCACTCGCATGCCGATCACTGCAGGCTTCACGGACGTTTCGCACCGCGCGTGAATGTTTGGACGGTGGTCTGGATCGCCTATTTGGCAATGATCTTTACGGCATTCTTTAGCGCCATGTTGGCGATTTCGCAGAGTACCATCGGGCAATACCCGTGGGGCTGGTGGTTGGCGGGCGGTTCACTTGTCTCACTGATCACGATTTACATCATCGCCCACATTGGTCAGCAGTGGAGCGCCGACCAGATGCACGCGCTTCGCGACAAGCTCGACGAGATCCTGCAATCTGCCAACATCGGCCAACCTACCAGCCCGTAGGTCCGTCTGTCCCCAGATGGATGCTGCAAGTTGTTGGAAAGTTGCACGGTGGTCCTCCACCGTGATTCCGTTTTGATTTCCCGGCAGATTCCAGGCGTGATTCCCGGTGGAGGACCACCGAGCAACATTGAACTTGTGTAGAATGTGCTTTTCAACAGCCATGTCAACGAGACAAGCTATGTTTACCCGCGTATTCTCATCCATTATTGTTCTATTCCTTTTGCTCGCGGTTCAACGAATTGCCTTTGCCCAAGAGCCACAACCGATTCGCCATGCGGTTTTGATTGCCGGAGGATTTACCGGCATTATCGACGAGGAAGGTCGTGAAGTCTGGCAAACGCGCGACGGGGCGAAAGACGCAACGCGCATGGCCAACGGCCATATTCTGATCACTTATCCCAACGAAGTCGTCGAGTTCAACCCGGCCAAAGAGATCGTCTGGCGTTTTGCAAAAGCCGAAACAGATGCCGAACTGGTCAGTGCCTGGCGGCTGGAAAATGGCGAAACGATGATCGTCGTGCTGGGCGACATGCCGCGACTGATCGAAGTCGATTCGCAAAGCAAAACATCCCGCACGATTCCCATCGATCCCGAGCAAACCGAAAACACACACATGCAAACGCGAATGGCCCGGCCGCTGCCCAACGGCAACTATCTCGCACCGCATTTGTTTGGCTATTCGGTTCGAGAGTACACCCCTGACGGCAAAGTCGTCGCGGATTTTCAAACCGACACCGCACATTTTGGCGGCCCTGATGCCAAGAACTGGCCGTTCACCGCAATCCGCACAGAAAAAGGAACAACGGTTGTCGGTTGCACTTACGGCAATCGCGTCGTCGAGTTTGATGCCGAAGGAAAAATCGTTTGGGAATTGACCAACGATAACGTCAACGGGATTATCAAAGACGCCTGCGGAGTTCAGCGCCTTCCCAACGGCAACACCGTCGTCACCTGCTACGGCCAGCGCGAGCCCGAAGCCGTAAAACTGTTCGAAGTTACCCCCGACAAGAAAGTGGTCTGGACCTACACCGGCCACCACGCCCACCATTTCCAAATCCTGACCACCAACGGCGAACCTCTATCGGGCCTGCCGATGAAGTAACCTTTCTGTCCGGAGTGGTCTGTTGAGCTGGCAAAAACAGTTTGGCCGAATGCCGTTGTGCACGCTGATGACCGGTACCGGTCTGGCAGTGGGGCTGCTTGTGCCGACTGTATTCGAATGGACCGAAAAACCGGCAGCGCGAAGCCGCCATACGGCGATGGATCGGGCTGCGTTGGTTGTGATCGTGGTCACGCTGGTGGTTGGGGCCATCGTCTGGTCTTTGAATCGTCCGAAAGAACTGGCCGATGTAACGGGTCCGGCAAGTACTTCCAAATCGGTCCAGTTTGGGATCCGGCATATTCTGATTGCAATGACGGTTGTTGCCCTGCTAATTGCAATTGGGCCGATGATCAAATCGGTCAGTCACTGGGTAGTGGTTGCAGCCGGAGCTGGAATTTTGGGTTGGTCGCACAGAATTGGTCCTGTTATCCGATCGCGGACAGGTGCCTGTTTGGCGGCCATGTTCCTGCCCTTCGTCTGGATTGTTTCGGTCAGCAGACCGTTTGGTCCCGTGTCGGGAATGCTGACCGGTATGGTGTTTGGCCCTGGATTGATTCCAGCATTGCTTTTTCGGACAGGCAATATCGACAATACGACCTGGATCGCTGCAGTTGTTGTAATCGTTGAGATGGCCATCGGGTTTTTTCTGGCTCGGCGAACTGGCGGCATTCTGATCACAGCTTACATCATCCTGGTACTTGCGACCTCGACGGGAACTTCTCTGGTCTTCCACGGGCTGTATCGGATGTGACGCTTCAGCGAAAATTGCGGGCAGGGCATCGCCGGGAACAAACTGGTGGCCGCAGTTCGATCACAGTTTTTCTCCCGACCAGCAACGCAACTGCACAATCCAACTGTTCAACGAGACGATCTGCGTGGGCATGTGACGTTAGGTGCAACTGTTTCCACGAAAATTTCAATGAACCGGCCTGTGCCAGTTTCCATCATGTTCTCAAGGGCAAACCGCAGAAAGTTGATTCGAAAATTCCAAATTACCTGTCTGGCACTTGAAGCTCTTCGTCGTCTTCATCCTCGACAACCGTGATCGCCCAGGCCGGATAAGGAACAGACGATCCTTTCTGTGAACGCCACAGGATCCGGTTAAGGAGGTCCTCGGGGGCGGCGTCAATCTGTCGAAAGTTCAAGGTAGCGCTGACTTCGGCGTCCCGGCGCAATTGCGGGTCGGTGATCGATGCAGGGGAAGGGTTCATCTTATCGAGTGGGACCGTGTTGGCCTCGGCGTGATAGGGCGTGAAGTCTGGCGTCTGGGTGAAACAGTCGAACATCGGAGTCGCACTGGCATCGAAACGGTTCATCGGAGGCAAACCAAGAATCTGTTCGATCGTGCGAAGGACGCTGGTCGTGTTGTAAAGCGTGCTGATCGTTTCACCGCGGCGCGACCACGGGCTGATGACCCACGCCGTTGTGCGGTAGCCGCTAACGTGGTCCCAGCCGGCTTGCGGGTCGTCTTCGATCGCAAAGATCGCCATCTCGTTCCAGAACGGTGAATGCGAAAGGGCTTCAACGATCCTCCCAAACGCCAGGTCATTGTCGGCCATACATGCGGCGGGAGTCGGACAACCGGCGCTGGTTCCGCTGGTGTGATCATTGGGCAAGCAGATAATGGTCAGCGACGGGAATGCGCCCTGTTCCGAAAACTCCTTTAGCTCGTTGATGATAAAGTCTGCGCGATATTGATCGGGGACCGACATTTCCCAGCCGACATATTCTTTCGGTGAGAACTCGCGGATGGATTCAATTCCAGGCTCGCTTTCAAAGATCACCGCGTCCGATTCGCCTTTCCATGTTTTGTAGCAGTCCATGAATCCCGGACTCCCTTTTTGTTCCGGATCACGCCAGCGGACAGTCGGCATCATGAACTCGCCGTAGTTGCGAATGCTGATTTTATGTTTGACCGCGTTGTCCCAGATGAATCCGGCGGTGGAATAAGCGAGTGCATCGACATCGTCGGTCCCCATTCCGTCCGGGTAGCTGCGGGGAAAACCGGCGAAACTTTTTTCCATGTAATCGGTACTCATCGCAGTCGTGCTCCACTGATGTCCGTCGGCACTCAGGATTCCGGCGCAGTAGGCATTGTCGAGCAGTCCAAACTGGTTGGCTAGCGCGTGATAGTTGGGCGTGATCTCTTGGCCGAAAACGCAGAGTTCGGCATTTCCGTTTCCGTTCGGCAGTGCGCCAAAAACCTGATCGTAGGTCCGGTTTTCTTTGATGATGTAAACCACATGCTTGATCGGGCTCGGTTCACCGATCCGTTCGGGGACGGGACGCGGTGGCTGATTTTCGCGAGCAGGCATAAGGGCTTCTCGGATTCGCGGTTCGGCCATGTTGTCGGCGGCACGTTGTGAAAGCTGTGCCAGTGATTCCGGATCAGGCAACGGTACAATCGAGACAGTACCGTGATAGTGATGCGTATTGTGACCTTCGGTCGAACCGGTTTTTCGCGGCTTGATTTGAAGGCCCTTGATATTCGCAACATGCACCGCCTTGCGCCCGGCATCAAACGCGATCGCGCCGGGAAACCAGCCGACCGGAATCAATCCAGCCAGTTTCGATTCGCCACGATCCTTCAGGTCAACGTCGATCACGGCAATCGCGTTCTGGGATCCGTTGGCGACGAACAGTCGCTTGCCTGCCGAATCAAATGCCAAAGCGTTGGGAGTCGCGCCGAGCAAATCAGCCGGATTCGTCTTGGTCCAGATCGTATCCACGATTTTTCGCGTCTCGATTTCGATCACGCTCAGATTGTCGTTGCCGGCATTCGCACAGACGACGTGTTTTCCGCCTGGCGAAACGGCGAGCGCGCTGGAGTGAAGTCCCGCGACGACTTCATCAAGCAGTTTGCCTGTTTCCAGATCGATGAACGAAACCGACCCTTCGCTGGCGATATGACGAACCGGATCGACTCGAACCACCGTGCCGCGCCCGGCTGGACCGGTCAAGTCTCCTTTGCCCGGTCGCCTTCCGCCCCAGTTGCTGACGATTGCGGTGTTGCCCGAAACAACAACATCGTAGGGCGCGACGCCGACATCGAACTGTCGAAGCACTTCACCAGAAACCGCATCCAGTTCCAGCAGTTGATTCGAGAGGTTTCCGCAAACGTACAACTTCGAACCATCCGCGTTCAGGGCCAGACCGCTGGGGATTTCGGCGGCGCGGCGCGGCGCGTTGGCTTTGGGCAGCATGAACGCGTGCGACGGTGCAACTTGTCCTTCATCGAGAATATTGAAAACCTTGATCGAGCCGTTAACGTTGCTCAGAAAAACCTGTTTCCCATCGTGCGAAAAAATCAGCCCGGT
>JAYVKA010000078.1:0-15429 GCA_043768885.1 Planctomycetota bacterium | reverse complement strand
CGGGAATTTCGGCGGGACCGACTTGTTCATCACCTACAACGGTTTTGGCGGCAACGGTGGCGTCGGACTGTTTACTTCGGCAATTCCAGAACCGTCTGCGTTGGTCTTGTTGGGGATGACGGGATTGTTAGGCTTGATCAGCCAACGACGTCACCGGAAATGAGTTTATCGGTCTTCGTTCGGCGAAAGGTGACAATGACATGACGCCAACCACGCAATGGTTCGACAAACATAAACTGATTGCTGGTTCCGCAACGCACATATTCATAATCCTGGTGACGCGGTTGTCCGATCTCCAGCGGCGTGGGGCAAGTTACTTCGCCAATTTTCGTTATGCGCGCCCGACAAGACTCTTTAGTTCCTGCCAGGTTCGGGTGTTGGCTACGTTGGCGGCAGTCAGGGCGGCGCGGCGGGCCTGGAGGATGCCGCAGCGGAGATCGTCCAGGCCTTCGGTTTGGTGTGCGTCGGTGTTGATGACGATGAGAATGTTGTGCAGTCGTGCGGCCATCAGGTTGACGTCGTCCAGGTCCAGGCGGCTGGGGCTGGCGTTCAGTTCGAGGAATTTTTTGTTTTCGGATGCGGCCTGGAAAACCGCGCCGAGGTCCACATCGTAGCCGCCGCGGCGACCGATCAATCGGCCAGTGGGATGGGCGATGATCCAGACGTGCGGGTTTTCCAGCGCACCGAGAATGCGGTCAGTGATTTGTTGGCGCGGTTGCGTTTGGCCGTAATGCAGACTTGCGATGACCCAGTCGGCCTGAGCCAGGGTCTCGTCGGGCAAGTCCATTCCGCCCGCCTCAAGGATGTCGCATTCGATCCCTTTCAGAATCAAAAAACCGTCGTCGGACTCGTGGTTGATTCGGTCGATCTCTTTCCACTGGGCGAGCAGCCGTTCGGAGTCCAGACCGCGGGCCATCGTTACCCGTTTTGAATGATCGGTGATGGCGATGTATTTCAGTCCCCGTTTCCGCGCGGCGTCGGCCATTTCTTCGATCGAGTTTCGCCCGTCGGTCGCCGTAGTGTGCATGTGCAAGTCACCCTGGATACAATCGGCCGTAATCAGATCCGGCAATTCGCCTTTGATCGACCATTCGATTTCGCGACGGTTTTCGCGCAGTTCCGGAGGCATGACTTTCATTCCGACGGCCTCGTAAATGGCCGCTTCGGAAACTCCGGCACCCTCGACCGGTTTATCTTCGTCGTCGAACACGCCGTATTCGTTGATTTTCAAACCCCGTTGTTTGGCCAGCTTGCGGACTTCGACATTGTGCTCTTTGCTTCCGGTGAAATACTGCAATGCAGCACCGAACGATTCGGTGGGGACGACTCGCAAATCGACTTGAAGTCCCTTTGCCGTGCGGATTGACATTTTGGTTGGGCCGCGGCCGGTTAACGCATCGAACTGTTTCCATTTTCCAAAATGATCCATGACTTCATCGACGGCCTCAGCGACGACCAGCAAGTCGAGATCGCCGACCGTTTCTTTTCCCCGTCGGTAACTGCCGGCCAGTTCGATTTGCGAAATCGCCTTGCACTGTTTCATGTGAGCCAGCAAAGCCTGGGCGACCGAGTCGGCCTGGGCCCAGAGCAATCGCTGGCTGGATTCGGCGATTTGGCTTATACCTTTTAGAATCGCCTGTTCGGTTTTCGCGCCAAAGCCCGCGAGTTCCTGAACCCGGTTGGTTTCGCAAGCCGCTTTCAGTTGTTCCAGGTTTGCAATCCCCAATTCGCGAAACAGAGCGGCGGCCTTTTTCGGTCCAACCTTCGGGACGCGGGCGAGATCCAGCACAGAACGCGGTATCTCTTCGAGGACTTCGTCAAGTTTTTTCAGGCGGCCGGTTTCGACCAGTTCCCGACACTTTTCGGCAACACTTTTTCCAATGCCGTCGATCTTCGTCAGGTCTTTTCCCGCAGCAATTTCGTCGGCCAGTTGGACGGGCAAATCCTCGATCGCCTGGGCTGCGTTGCGGTAAGCCCGCAGTTTGAATCCCGATTCGCCTTTGATCTCAAGCAAGTCGGCCAATTCGGTCAATCGATCGGCAATATCTGTGTTTTGCATGGGAGTTTCGTGGAGCGACAAGAATGGAGTAGTCGGCGACGGCTTGCCAGGTCACATTATGACGAATCCCGCGTGTGATTGGAAACGAGTTTCGGATTGATGGCGGGGCAATCCAGGTGGTAGTCGATTATTTGCGGACCTGGGCCGATTGATGCTGCGTTATTGTGTAACGATTTTTCTTGGAGCGTTTTTGCTGTTCGTGGTCCAGCCGCTGATGGGTCGCCTGATGCTGCCATCGTTTGGCGGAGTCGCGATTGTCTGGACGACCAGCGTTCTGATGTTTCAGACTTTGTTGCTGGCCGGGTATTGTTGGGCGCATATGTTGCGGCTGGTGTTTTCGCCGCGAGCGGGGATGCTGGTACATGCGGCGTTGCTGATTGGGTCAGCGTTTTTGTTGCCGCTGGCATTGCCGGATGGATTGCAGATTGATCCGGACGAGAGCGTTTCCCGGCAGGTTGCGTGGATTCTGTTGTTTTCAGTCGGGCCGCCGTTTGCATTGTTGTCCGCGACCAGTCCCTTGTTGCAGGCTTGGCAGACGGCATCACATCCGAATTCCAGTCCGTACCGGATGTATGCACTTTCGAATGTTGGATCGATGTTGGGACTGTTGGGGTATCCACTGGTGATCGAGTCGACATTGGGGCTTTCGACGCAAACCCGTTGGTGGAGTGTCGCTTTTGTATTTTATGTTTTGACACTGGTTTGGAGCGGGCGGCTGGTGTGGCGACTGAAATCGTGGCCGGAGAAGTCTGATGAAGACGATCGACTGGCCGGGAAGTTACCGAACGGAAAAAGTGTAACGCGGGGTGTTTGGTGGATTGGGTTAACAGCGATTGCATCGGGATTGATGTTGGCGACCAGCACCGTTTTGTGTCAGGAAATCGCTTCGTTTCCGTTTCTCTGGGTCTTGCCGTTGGCCGCCTATTTGGTGGCGTGGATCGTCGCGTTTGAAAAACCGGGTTGGTATTCGCGACGAGCCGTTCATACAGGTTTGATTTTCTTTGGCGTTGCGGGACTGGTGTTGTGGCATCTTGGTACGACTGTTTCGATTTCGATCCACATGGTCGTGTTGCCGCTGCTGGTATTTGCGGGGAGTTGGGGTTGTTTGGGGGAGTTGGAGCGGTCCAAACCGCATCCGCGTCACTTGACAATGTATTGGATGTTGACGGGAGTCGGCGGGTTGATTGGTGGTTTTTTGGTGGTGGTGATCGCGCCAATTTTGTTTCAGGGTTACTTTGAGTTTCACGTTTTTTTGGGGCTGGCAATCGTTGTCGGAGCGGTTGCAATTTCACGGGAACTGTTGCAGAAGGAAAAACGGTTGGGCTGGCGATTGGGTGGTTGGTTTTTTACGGGTTTGTTGGCGTTAGTCGTCATTGGCGCGAGCTTCTTTCAGATCAATTCGGTCGCGCGGGACGCAGGGATGAAATTTCTGGTCAGGACCGATTACGGAATGGTTTCGGTTTGGGAAGCGGACGGGTATCGCTCGATTGTCAACGGTCAGACAATGCATGGTCGCCAGAAGCTGGACAAGCCACTTCAATTCGAGCCGCGAGACTATTACGCACCCGACCGGGGAGTTGGGCTGGCGATGCGGGCTCTCAGGGAAAGAAAAAAACGGAAGGGCGAATCGGGTGCCAAAGACGGCATGCGAATCGGAGTAATTGGACTGGGATCAGGATGCTTGACGGCCTGGGCGGGCGAAGGAGACACGATTCGTTTTTATGAACTCAATCCGGAAGTCGTCCGCGTTGCATGGGATTGGTTCAGCTGGTTGCCCCATGCACGCGAGCAGGGGACGTTGGACGGGAATGTGATTGTTGGAGACGCGAGGGTACGGCTGGAGCAGGAATTTGCGAATACGGGCTCGCATCAATTTGACATTTTGGTGGTCGATGCATTTACGAGCGACAGTATTCCGGCTCATCTGTTGACCGACGAATGTCAAAAAATGTATTGGCAGCATTTGCGGCCGGATGGCATCCTGGCGATTCACATTACGAACCGTAACATCGACCTGCGGGGAGTTTTGGTCAATAATTCAGCTGACGCCACACATCAGTCGCTGTTGTTCGAGCATCCGAATGTGGCGAAAGACGATTTTGGTTGTACGTGGGTGTTAATGGGACTGCGTGAAGTTATCAACGAGTCTGGCCTGACGGCAAGATCGACGCCGTGGCCAAAAGATGTTGTGCCTGTTCCGTGGACGGATGATTTCAATTGTGTGATGTGGCTGGTCGAGTGGACGCCTGAAATAAGCCCGATACCCGCCAAGTTTTCGAAACCGGGAAGCGGGAATACCCGAGGAGATTGGCCGTGAAAAAAGTGAAGAGTGGCGGAGGTTGGCCTGCGATCCGTTACACTCTGCGCAAGGCCCGCGAGTCGGGTGGCCTGTGGAAAATGTGGCGCGCTATGCGATCGAAGAACGCCTGCAAGACCTGTGCGCTTGGCATGGGCGGCCAGCGTGGCGGAATGGTCAATGAGATTGGCGGGTTCCCCGAAGTCTGCAAGAAATCGTTGCAGGCAATGGCGGCTGACATGCAAGGCGCGATTCGTCCCGAGTTTTGGGAAACGTGGTCGTTGCCGCAAATGCAAAAGTTTTCGCCACGCGAACTGGAGCATTGCGGGCGTTTGTCCCAGCCCGTGATTTTGGAGCAGGGCAAGCAATATTACCGCACGATCCCGTGGGACGAAGCAATTCAAAGAATCGTCAATAAACTGCGGGCGATCGAGCCGGACGATTCGTTCTGGTACTTCAGCGGAAGAAGCAGCAACGAAGCGGGTTTTTTGTTGCAGCTGTTTGCCCGGCTGTACGGGACGAACAACGTCAACAACTGCTCGTACTATTGTCACCAGGCCAGCGGAGTTGGGCTGGCCTCAAGTATTGGGTCGGGCACGGCGAGCGTTGTTCTGGAAGACCTCGAGCATTGCGACATGGTGATTCTGATCGGCGGAAATCCGGCCAGCAATCACCCGCGACTGATGACAAGTTTGATGAAACTTCGTCGGCGCGGCGGTCGCGTGATTGTTATTAATCCGGTACGGGAAACGGGGCTGGTTAATTTTCGGATTCCGAGCGATGTTCGCAGCATGTTGTTTGGAAGCAAGATCGCTTCGACGTACATCCAGCCGCACATTGGCGGTGATCTCGCGTTGTTGGCCGGAATTGCCAAATCGCTGGTCGAGCAGGGATTGCATGACAGGGCGTTCTTGCAAAATCATTGTGAGGGGAGCGAGGCGTGGTTGGCGAACATCGCGGCGAGTTCGTGGGAGGAGATCGAGCAGGGAAGTGGCGTTGATCGGCCGACGATTGCGGATTTGGCTTCGCAGTATGGCAGTAGCACAAAAGTCATCTTTGCCTGGGCAATGGGGATCACGCATCACGAGAACGGAGTGCAAAACGTTCAGGCAATTGCGAACCTGGCGATGGCTGGTGGAATGCTCGGGAAACCGCACACCGGGTTGATGCCGATTCGGGGACATTCGAATGTGCAGGGGATCGGTTCGGTTGGTGTCACGCCACAGCTGAAAGATGAAATCTATTCCCGGCTAACTGATGAGTTAGGCGTGCAGCTACCGACGACACCGGGCATGGACACGATGGCCTGCATGATTGCGGCAGATGAACGGCGGTTAAAGTTTGGATTGTGTCTGGGAGGAAACCTGTATGGCTCGAATCCCGATTCCTCGTTTGCCCGCCAGGCGTTGTCGCGATTGGACATGCTGGTTTACCTCAGCACGACACTCAACACGGGACACGCTCATGGGTTGGCGAAGGAGTCAATAATTCTGCCCGTGTTGGCTCGCGATGAAGAGCCTTATGCGACAACCCAGGAATCGATGTTCAACTTTGTGCGTTTGAGCGATGGTGGAAAAGAGCGATTCGAAGGCCCGCGCGGCGAAGTCCATTTGATTGCCGATTTGGCTGGCCAGACGCTGGGTGATTCGAAAGCGATCCAGTGGAGTTCGATGCGTGATGCCGCCAATATTCGCCAAATGATTGCTCGGGCGATTCCCGGATTCAGCCGCATTGGCGAGATGGACCGGACGAAAGAAGAATTCCAAATCGACGGGCGAACTTTTCACACGCCGGAGTTTCCGACGAAAAGCGGCCGGGCGATACTGCACTGCCACGCGATTCCGCCGCTGAAGGGTGAGGCGGGAGAGTTTCGTTTGATGACCGTACGGAGCGAAGGGCAATTCAACACGGTCGTTTATGAAGAGATTGACTTGTATCGTGGCCAGGAGCGGCGTGATCTGGTTTTGTTGAATCCGGAAGATATTGCTCGAATGGGATTGAAAAATGACCAGCCGGTTCGGGTTACGAACAGCACCGGCACAGTCGGCCCGGTCCTGGCTCGTGGCTTTGAAGAAATCCGCGCCGGCAACGCACTAATGTATTACCCGGAAGCCAATGAACTGGTCCCCCGCCACTCCGATCCTGCGTCGCGAACCCCCGCCTTCAAAAATGTGCTTGTGAGGATCGTGCCAGTAAATTGAAATCGCACAAAACGCCCTTTTCTCTTTCTCTGACACCTTTTCTCTTTTTGAAGACCTATTGGTTCTGGAACGGATCATGTTTACGCCATGACCTGATTGTTGGTAGATTTCAGCATCGTTTCCAATTTCGACTCGACCTGATGCTTCGTTTTCTACATGATGCTTCGCAGATTTCCAGTTTTGATGTTGATACTGTTGACGGGAATTGGCCTGTCCGGTTGTCGCAAGCTTGTGGAGCAGGGGAACGTTGCGGCGGGTCCGCAATCGGACGGGATGTCGGCGCAGGAAATTTTGGCGGGGGTGCAGAACGCCTATGCGCTCGCTCCGGCGTATGCGGATGAAGGCTATTTGTATTTGAGCTATCGACTGCAGGGGAGCTTGATTCAGGAGCAGCAGCCGTGGAAGACGAAATTTCAAAGGCCGAACCATCTGGCCGGGGACTGGTTCAACTCGCGGATTCGTTGCGATGGAACGCGGCTGGGTTGTTACGTGTTCGACAACGACACAGCGAATCTCGATAACCAATGGCTTGTTCTGGATGCCACGGCAAAAATTCCCGTGGCGCAATTGTTGGCCGATCCGATGGCGCGGCACTTTGTGGCCGGTGATTCGGAAATCCCGCTCGATTCGACGGTGCCGGGCGGGCAAATGCCGCTGATCCCGGCGGTTGTCGGTTTGTTGACGGGGGAACAGGCCTGGCCGGTGCTGAAAGTTCCTGAGATCGCTGTACGGATGGACGACGCGACGGTCGATGAACGGGCCTGTTACCATCTGCAACTGAGTTGCCAGCGGATCTCGGTCGAGTGCTGGATCGACATGGAGAGTTTTCTTGTTCGGCAGATGACTTTGCCTGTCGAGCTTCTCGACGAGACGGTCCGATCCAGTCAGGAAATCAGCGAACTTCGATTCTTTGCCCGAATGCATGGATGCGGATTTTCAGAAGCCGCCTCGCCGGAAACACTGGCTGCGTTTGAAGTCACCGCGCCTGGCGGAGCGAAAGCGGTTCGGCACCTGATCACTTTGCCGGAAGAGTTTCCCTGCGAGTATGTTGGAAAGCCTTCGCCAGAGCTCACATTTCAATCGGCGGACGGAACTCGCATGGTGCCTTTTCCGGAAGGGGACAAAACGCAGGTCTTGATTTGGCTGCCCGGAATGATCGATCCAGGAACGTCGGAAGGAATTGCGGCGACGATTTCCGAATCGATTGATGCTGATATTCGTTACGTTTTGAATGGCGAACATCTCCAGCCCGTACCTGACAAACGCATCATGTACCCCTGGGTGGCCCAGTGCCTGGCGCAGTTGAAGGACAGGAACCACATCCTGGTGGATCCGAAACTGGATTGTCTGCAGAAAGCTCGCATGAAAAACGCGGCCAGCGCGATCGTATTTGACAGGGAAAAGGTAGTTCAGTACGCCGTCAATCTCAGCGACAACGAGTGGCAACAAAAGCTGGCCGCCGCCATTTCGCGAATCAATGCCAGGGAAAATATCGGTCGCGAAATGCAAGCCGACTATTCCCAGTACCTTGAAACTTATCATCGGCGACTGCAAATGGTCGCGGTTGGCGATACGACGGGGAGCAGCGGGCCCGCTGCCGAAATTGCGGGCACTTTCCCGATGCAGGCGCAACAGGTTTGGAGTTGCAATGAGTTGCAAAAGCCGGGGAATCTGTTGGTCGCGGAAGACGGAACGCTGGTGGCAGTCGATGGGTGGCGATCGATCGTGCGGATTGGCCCGGACGGCAAAGCCGGTGAGGCCCAGAAGCTGGATATACCGAAAGGAAGTTCGATCAGTCGGCTTCGCCAGGTGAATCTGGATGGCAAGACAGTTTGGGCTGCGTTTTCAACATTGGGCCAGGGGGTGTTTTTGTTTTTTGACGGCTGGCAACCAATCACTTCCATTTCGGGCGACGGCCAAAATCTGGATCGTGTGTTGGACTGCCGGTTTGGGCGGAATGCGACTGGCGAGCCAGTGATTTGTGTCGCCTTTGAATCAACCGGCGTCCGGCAATTCAAAATGGACGGGACTGCTGACGGAACGATTTCCGATCAACGGTTCGAAGCGATTGGATGCCTGGGCGATCGGGTGATGGGATTGAAGGACGGGAAAGTCGTGAATGTGCAAGACCTTACGGAGCTGGTCGGCAATCAAATCGCGACTTCATTTCTGCCGGTATCACCCGGAAAATCTTCCGGTACAAAAGGGGCTGTTGCGATTTCAGTCGGCATGAACACCGCACAGATATGGACGGCACTGATTCTGCATGACGAAACCCGCATGGGAATGGAAGGGTTGGCGGGTCCGCAATTGTTCGATACACAGATTGAGCCGCTGGTTCGACTGCAATCCCGCGGGCTGACTTGTGTCGCCGACAGTAACGGCCAGGTGCGTGTATTTGATGATGGCCTCAGGATTCTTTGCCGCTTCCATGTGCCTGGCATCAATGGTTTGGCAATTGGCGAATCGAACGGCGCGGTTATGGTTTATTGTTCGAGTACAAAACAGGTCGTCGCCTGGCGACTGGAAGACAGGGCCTCAACGCCTTCGGGAGAACGGATGGAATGAATGGCGAAATCATGACCACTGCCGGCGCGATTGTGACGCTGGTTGCATTGTTTGCCAACCGGATTTTTCAGGAACAGAATCTCAGGTTGTGGACTGATCGGGAAAAGCTGGAGTGGGTTGAGCTGTTTTCGATATTCCGAATCGCCGCGACGTGCATTCCTGTTACGATCGCGGTCTTGTGCATCGGCTATGCATTTTTTTTGCATTCCACTCGCGGATGGGCGATTGTCGTTGCTGCGATTTCAATTTTGTTGTTCGCATTGATTTGCCAGTACTTCCAATTGCGGCGATTTGCCTACTATCGTTTTTCGGCAACCTTCATTCGCCGGGCGGCCTGGACCGCAGCGGTAACCCAGGCGGGGCTGGTTGTGGGAATTTCGTTGATTGCATTTGGGCTGACCTCCAGGATTCTTTGATCCGGGTTGTTAGATCCGAATGTGATTCTGAAAAAACTTTGGAACCTGAACGGTTTTTGCATCGTCTCAATCGCATGCCCGCAAGTTTGGGGCTGTTTCATTGAGGAGAACCCGGATGATTGCAAAAGCTGCAGCTGACAACGACCTGGACCGTTTCGACCGAATTGCCATCAAAACGCCTTGCCAAATGGACTGGTACAAGATGGAAGGCAACGAGCGGGTTCGGTTTTGCGATCTGTGTCAACGCCATGTTTACAATCTGGTGCATTTGTCCAAACCGGAAATCGACAAAATCTGGAAGAATGAGCCGGAGCGGGTTTGTGCAAGAATGATCAAGGACACGGATGGACGGCTGGTCACGAAGGAATGGAAGGCGCTTCCGAAGTTTCGGCGGTTTCAGTTTTCGACCTGGTTTCTGTTTGTTTTGATGACGTGTGCTGCACCGCTGGCGGCGGCTTCACCGGCTGCCTATCGAATGACCAAAGGCTATTTGCAGGACTGGTTTGGAAGCACTGCGATGACCGTGAATCCGGTGCCGATGATGGGGGATGTTGAGATGAGCGGTGCGTGTACCCCTGCGCCGGAAATCGTACCGGGGTTGTAGAGCAGCGTCAGGGGAAGGGAGGCGGAGCCTCCATTGCAGGGCGTTCCAGGGTGGAACCCTGAAACGAGTATGTGAAAACTATTTGCGTGGTCGGAAGGTCGTGAAACGGGTGGTGTTTGTTTCCAGGCGTGGGCCACCGGCGAGATCGATACAGTAGGGGATGGCGGCAAAGACTGCGTCGAGGCATTCGGCGATCGCTTTGGGGTTGCCGGGAAGATTCAGGATCAGCGACTGGTGCCTGAGCCCTGCGGTTTGCCGTGAAAGAACTGCGGTGGGGACTTTGGCGAGAGAGGCGGCCCGCATCGCTTCGCCAAAACCGGGCATCATTCGGTGGCAGACCGACTCGGTCGCGTCGGGAGTAACGTCGCGTGGCGCAGGGCCGGTGCCGCCAGTTGTAATCACCAGGCAACACTGCTCTGAATCAACAAGTTCGACGATTGCACTTTCGATCTGGATTTGCTCGTCAGGAATGATTCGGGAAACGGGCTTCCATGGATTGGTCAGGACTTCGTTCAGGTACTGGATGATCGCCGGGCCGCCACGGTCCTCGTATTCACCCCGGCTGGCCCGATCGGAAACAGTCAGGACTCCGATTAATGCTGGAGCACTCGCGTTAGCCATTCCGAGCGACTCCGTTCGAGCCGGGTTTGGCGACAAGGTTGTTCTGAAGTTGCGACAGCGTTTGATAACAAGTCAGATCGATGGAAAGCGGGCTGATCGTGACGACGCCCTTGCGACAAAGATGCACGTCGCACTCGACATCGATCGGTGCGGGTGGTGGATCGTTTGTTTGCCACAGCCACGGACGACCCTTGGGGTCGAGCCCTTCCGCGAAGTGATATCCCATGTTGTTCACGTTGACAGGAACCATTGCGAATCGAGCGGTGCTGGTCAGTGCTGCAGTTGGAATGTTGACATTCAGGACTTTTCCACCCAGCTGATTTTCCAGGATCAGGTCGTGGCAGACCGGCCAAAAAACTTCGGCGGCCCGTTCGAAATCCATCTCCGGTGCTTCTTCCAGGGAGACAGCAATCGCTGGCAATCCGAAAACGCTGCCAGCCAGTGCGCCCGAAACAGTTCCACTGTGCCCGACGTTCAGCCCGACATTCAAACCGCTGTTGATACCGCTGACGACAACATCCGGTTTGAACGGACAAAGTTTATGCAGGGCGACTTTGACGCAATCGACCGGGTATCCGTTGACCGCTTCACCCCGAACACCGCCGGGGAGAATATGTGATTTGTGAAACACCGGACGGCGATAAGTGATCGACTGGCTGACTCCGCTCCGTTCATTGTCGGGTGCGACGACGAAGACTTCGTGGCTGGCGGACAAGTATTTGACCAGTGCAGACAGTCCCGGGGCCAGAATCCCGTCGTCGTTGGTAACGAGAATTTTCATGATGGCTGATGCGACCGGCGGCGAGACCGGATTCCGGAGCGATGGGCAACGTGGGTGGGATTCGTGGGACAGTGCCTAATTCGTTTAACCGTCAGCCGAAGGCGGAGGCGCAAGGCCAAAACGTACGCCTTCGGCTGACGGTTAAACGAGAACTGAATTGTTTTTTAAGCAATCGATGCTGTCCAATTCAGGATATCCCGCGAACAAAGCGTAGGTCAAAGCTGCCAAACGGACAACCTCGGATAGCGTGCGCCAGACCCGCCCGTGACACTTTGCAGGGTTGCCAGAAAGCCTATAATCGTCCGTTTCCCTATTCGGGCCCGATTCGCTTGTCGAACCGGGGTTCAGCCCCATTTTCGCCACGCAATCATGACAGTCGCAACCGAATCAGAATCGATGAATGCAGCCACGTTAACCGGGCAACGAATCCTCGTGCTCGACTTCGGCTCGCAATACGCACAGTTGATTGCCCGGAGGGTTCGCGAACTGAATGTTTATTGCGAAATCGTCCGGCACAACATTACGCCGGAACAGGTAATGGCACACGGACCGTCCGGGCTCATCTTGTCCGGTGGTCCGAACAGCGTCTACGAAACCGGTGCCCCGGAGTGTGATCCTGGCATTTTCGAACTGGGAGTTCCGGTGCTGGGAATCTGCTATGGCATGCAGCTGATGTGTAATCACCTGGGTGGAAAAGTCACCAGCTCGGAATCCCGCGAATATGGCCGTGCGACCTGTCATGTTTCGTCGGACGATCCGCTGTTCAGCGGTTTTCCTCCTTCCAGCGAAGTCTGGATGAGTCACGGCGACCAGGTGCAGCAGGTTTCCGATTGTTTTGTGCCGCTGGCAAAGACTGGCACGTGTCCGGTGGCTGCGGTTCGGCATCGGGACTTGCCGGTGTATGGAATTCAGTTTCACCCGGAAGTAACTCACACGCCACTTGGCAAGAAGCTTCTGGAAAATTTTCTGCGACAGGTTTGCAAGTGCGATGGCTCATGGCAGTTGGGCGATTTTGCCGAAGCGGCGATTCGTCAGATTCGTGAACAAGTTGGCGACGATCGCGTGATTTGTGGATTGTCGGGCGGGGTGGATTCGGCTGTGGTTGCGGCGCTGATTTACAAGGCGATTGGTTCGCAGTTGTCATGCATTTTGGTTGACAACGGTTTGTTGCGACGCGGTGAGCAGCAGGCCGTCGTGGATGAATTTACGAAACACTTCAAAACGGATTTGCATGTCGTCGATGGACGGCAGAAGTTTTTGGATGGACTGGCCGGGGTGACGGATCCCCAAGACAAACGGAAACGGATCGGGCACATGTTTATCGAGTGCTTTCGAGCCGAGGCCGAGAGCATTGCCGGGGCAAAATTTCTGGCACAGGGAACACTTTATCCGGACGTGATCGAAAGCGGAGCTGCGGTCGATGGCCCTGCGGCGACGATTAAGTTGCATCACAACGTGGGCGGATTGCCTGAAGAGTTGGGATTTGAGCTGATCGAGCCTTTACGGGACTTGTTCAAGGACGAGGTTCGCCGGTTGGGGCTGGAGTTGGGATTGCCGGAGTCGCTGGTTTGGCGTCATCCGTTTCCGGGTCCGGGGCTGGCAGTCCGTTGTTTGGGTGCAATCACCCACGAAAAGCTGGAAGTATTGCGGAACGCGGACACGATCGTGATTGAAGAGGTGACCAACGCCGGAATGTATCGCAGCATTGGGCAACTATTTGCCGTTTTGCTTCCGGTTCAAAGTGTCGGGGTGATGGGTGATGCGAGGACGTATGAGAACGCATTGGTCGTTCGTTCGGTTGATACAGATGATTTCATGACAGCCGACTGGTCGCGGTTGCCCTACGAATTGCTGGCACGGATTTCGACTCGTATTATCAACGAAGTCAAAGGGATCAACCGGGTTTGCTACGACATCAGCAGCAAGCCACCGGCCACGATTGAATGGGAATAAGTTCCATGGGTCGCGGGCAACGATAGCCAAATTGGCCATTGCCCTTGCCATCGTTCGATTGCTCCACGATGTTGGAGCCTCCATTTTGTTCCGGAACCAGCACAAAGATTATGAGCCGACAATACATATTTACGATTTCCGAGTTGACCAAGAAATTTGGCCAGCGAACGGTGCTGAACAATATCTGGCTGGCGTTTTATCCGGGGGCCAAAATTGGCGTGCTGGGCAAAAACGGTTCGGGCAAAAGTACGCTTCAGAAGATCATGGCTGGCGTTGAAAAGGAATTCGATGGCGAAGCCAGGCTGACCGACGGTTTCACCCGCGGTTACCTGCCGCAGGAACCGCAGCTCGACCCGTCGCTGGATGTTTGGGGCAATGTTCAGCTGGCGGTAGCGCCTCGGCGGGCATTGCTGGACAAGTTCAACGCGTTGAGTGCCAAGTGCGGCGAGCCGCTGGCCGAGGCGGCGATGGAAAAAGTGTACGCCGAGATGGCCCGCGTCCAGGACCAGATTGATGCGACCAACACCTGGGAACTCGATCGGGAAATCGAGATCGCTTTTGACGTGATGAATCTGCCGCCGCGCGATGCGGATGTCACGAAGTTGTCGGGTGGTGAGAAACGCCGGGTCGCGCTATGTAAATTGCTGCTCGAGAAACCGGACTTGCTTTTGCTGGACGAGCCGACGAACCACCTCGATGCGGACTCGGTGAATTGGCTGGAACGAACATTGCAAAATTATCACGGCACCATCGTTGCGGTGACGCACGACCGGTATTTCCTCGATAATGTTGCCGGCTGGATTCTGGAACTTGATCGGGGCGAAGGATTTCCATTCGAAGGAAACTATTCGTCGTGGTTGGAGCAGAAACAGCAACGATTGGCGATCGAGGAGAAACAATCCGAGGCACGGCAGAAGACTTTGGCACGCGAGCTGGAGTGGATCAAGATGGCTCCGAAGGCCCGGCAGACGAAAAGCAAGGCCCGGATCAGTGCCTATGATCAACTGGTTGCCGAGGCGGCTCGCGATCACGAGGCCGATTTGGAAATCCAGATTCCGTCAGGGAAACCGCTGGGCGATCTGGTTTTCGAAGCCCAGGACTTGTGCAAGGGTTACGGCGACAAGGTGCTGATGGAAAACTTGAATTTCCGTTTGCCAGCTGGCGGAATTGTTGGCGTGATTGGACCGAACGGAGCGGGAAAGACTACGTTGTTCCGGATGTTGACGGGGCAGGAGCAGCCGGACTCCGGTGTGCTGCGTGTCGGCGAGTCGGTCGAGTTGGGTTACGTTGATCAGGACCGCGACGAGTTGAGCCCGGGGAACACGGTCTATACCGAGATTTCAGGCGGCACGGACATGCTGGAACTGGGCAAGCGAAAAATGAATTCGCGGGCCTACGTTTCGCGATTCAATTTCCGTGGCCCGGATCAGGAAAAGAAGGTTGGCAATCTTTCAGGTGGTGAACGAAATCGGGTTCACCTGGCGAAGTTGCTTCGCAAGGGTTCCAACGTGTTGCTGCTGGACGAACCGACGAACGATCTGGATGTGGACACGCTTCGGGCATTGGAAGAAGCGATTTTGAATTACGCTGGTTGCGTGGTTGTCACGAGCCACGATCGCTGGTTCCTCGACCGTCTGGCGACTCACATTTTGGCTTTCGAAGGGGACGGCTACGTTCACTGGTGTGAAGGCAATTTTCAGACTTACGAGCAACAGCGTCGTGAGCGGCTGGGGATTTCCGAAGACGAACCACGCCGTTTCCGTTACAAAAAAATGATGGTCTAGTCCGACCGTCATAATGCATTTGATTCTGTTTGTATTTTTTAGCTTAGGGGTTATCGAACGATGACAATTTTGCGTAGTGGTTCCACCGAAAAATATTCTTCCAATTTTTCGAAGGCGTTTGGTGGACCGGCCAGGCCTGCGAAGGC
>JAYVKA010000077.1:0-2019 GCA_043768885.1 Planctomycetota bacterium | reverse complement strand
TGGCCTGTCACAGCTTCGGCGGGTCGCGGCGGGGTTTTGGGGGTGGGGCTGGGACGAAGACGGGGGGTTCGCGGAAGGTTTCTACCCATTTCCATCCGATGGGGGTTTCCAATTCCTTTTGGGCGCGAAGTGCCCACGGCGTGCCGGGATGATCGCGGATTACGCGGTCCAGATATTCCCTGGCGCGCTCGGCCATTTTCGCTGCGGCCGAACCGGTTTGGATTGTGTCCGCCTGTTGCAAAATCCAGACGTTGTTTTTTGGATTCTGAAACGCCGCCCCCCCTTTTACCAACGCAAGCATCGCATTGTACGATTCGATCCGCACCTTCGCCGCCATGATTCGGCCGAAGGCGAGATCGTATCCGGCTTGCCAGCGGGGGGAGAGTTCAATATCGCGGTCCGATTCACCGGCCTTGAGGATTTCGTAGAGCTGGGCGACTTGTGGTTCCAGAATCGCCGCGTCACGTTGTGCCCGGCTGACTTGTCGGACAAACTGCGCGTCGTCGTAACGGGGAAAATACCAGTCGGGTTTCTCGGTTGCGACAATCGATGAAAGACTCGCGGCCTGGACCAGTGCCTGACGACAGGTGTTCTGGTCTACCTTCTGCAGGTATCCTTCACGGCTAACGTAATCGGGGCGATAGCGTTTCATCACATCCGAGTCGAAGAAGTATCGCATGTAAGCGGTGAAGGCCTGAGTCTCGCCACGTGCCACGGCCCGACCGGTTTCGCGATTCGGGTGGACGGCAAAGTAGATTCCACCCGACTCGTAAGCCAACCGGGTCAAACCAAAGGGCCCGAAGCCTGAATCGATCGACTCAAATTCTTCGATATCGTCGTTGAAATACTCCAGCCGTAACCGTTCCGGCATCAACGTCTCCGGGCCCTGGGAGACCGAGGTGAATTGCGGGTCCTGATTGAAGTTTGGGTCAGGATCAATCCATCGGACCAGCGTTTCGACCCGTCCAAATGGTGCCGGGACTCCAATGACATAGACCGGAATCTCGTTGTGGCTGCACTGAAGAACACAATCATCCAGCCGCGCCGCGTCGTCGCCTGATTCGTCCGTCACGACGATGATCATGATGTTCCGCTCCCGATTACCCGTTTGCCAATTGATCGAACGCATCGATTTGTAACTGGTCACCGCTTCGAGAACAGCCGTAAACACGAATTCCAGTCCGGAACTGTCGCGGGTAATTTCGGAGAACGCTTTCCGAATATCCTCAAAATTCTCCGATGGATGTTTCATCATCCGGTTTACGCTCTGACCGAACGAGTAGACCTGGGTCAGCAACGGAGGCTCTTTGCCCGCAACCGATCCGTAATATCCGAGATTGGCAACCTGCTCCAGCTCGGCGTAGATTTTTTCCAGCCGTTCCAGAATTTCGGCTTGCTGTTCCATCATGCTGGGCGACTGGTCGAACAGCCAAATCACCAGCGTGTCACGCTGATCGAGCGACAAAATAATTTCTTCCGTGATCCGGTCAACGGCTCCAGACGCAGAAGACACAGCGTTTCCGACCGATCCTTTGACGGGAACCATTGAAACACGACCAGCAGCTGCCAGATCGAAAGAGTTATCGAGCATCGCCAGGCCGAGGTCCGTTTGCGGCTGGATGCTTTCGAGAAAATCTTCCCGTTTCATTTCCAGAATCGGAACGGAGTCTTCGCTGAAGTCCAAACTGTCAAGCGGTGCTTCACCGACCAACAATGGTTCGATCTCGTCAAAGCGAACTTCCGGCTCTTTATCTTCCAGGACCACCGGATCGACCCGGTCCGAAACAAGCCGAATGTTTCGATCACTTTCGCCTGGCAGGAAAATTTTGGCCAGCACCACCAGTACGGTCAGATGCAAAGCCAGACTGGCCAACCACCACGGAACATCCGTGACAACAGGCGTCTCCACCTGGCCAGTGGTCGTTTGCCACCATCGGCGGACTCTCGTGAGCATGATCAGCAATTCCCTGGCTTGGTTTCGTTATTGGCCTCAAACGATGCACCAAATTCAAGCCCGCA
>JAYVKA010000076.1:0-3878 GCA_043768885.1 Planctomycetota bacterium | reverse complement strand
TGGTTCACGACACAACTCCGGCTCGAATCTGGTTTGTACTTCATCATTCCTTTTCAATCTTCTCATCTGTCAATCCAAACCTGGCGGCCATCACGGCGATATCGACGTACAACTTTCGAATGTTGAACTCGCTGGCAACAAATCCATCAGTCAACTCGTCCAGCCGTTTTTCGCCATAGGCTGCGACAGGTTGTTTGACGATGTGGTGAAAAAGCGACTCGACAAAATGCCGGTGCGCCGCCTGCTCTGTGACCAAATACTCCGCCAATTGCCGTGGGCCGTTCAACTCCAGCAAATTGCCCGAAGGCGTTTTGAACTGTACGGCAGCGTTCACCGGCTTTTGGTTGTCCGTTTCGCGAAACCGTCCGACGGCATCAATGTTTTCAAAAGCGAAACCGAGCGGATTGATGACTTCGTGACAGGCCATGCAATTTGCCGGGCGCGTTTGGAATTCGACCCGCTGTCGGGTTGTCATTTCCGGATCAAAGTCTTCACCCAACGGCTCGACGGCGATCGGCGGCGGTTTCAGTCCAATCCCCAACAGACCACGCGTAACAAACACGCCGCGATGAATGGGGGAAGTCGTCCGGTAATAGGCGAGGTGGCTGAGGATCAACGGATGTGTCAGCAATCCTGCTCGCTGCCCGTTTTCCGAATCAATTCGTTCGAAACTTCGTTCCTGAACCACTTCGGGCGGAGGCGAATCATCGTCGGCTGACGTCGCATAGAATTCTTTCATGGCCGGTGACATCCACAAGTGATCTGCCAGAAACAACTGTCGGTAGTCGCTCGCATCGTTCCAAACAACTTCTTCCACCAATCGCATCAACGACTCCTGTAGATCATCAACCAATCGTTCGTCAAAGCCGCCAAACTGTTCGGGGTCGCGGGTCAGCCCGTGGGCTTCGTCGATTTTCAACCACGACCGGAAAAACTGCCGGAGTTTTGCCTTGCCGGGTTCTGATTCGGCCAAACAGCTGGCCATTTCGATCGAAGATTCTTCATTTACCGAACTGGATTTTTTTAATTGTTCCACCAGTTCCCTGTCGGGAATTGAATCGTTCAGAAACAGTGCCAACCGGTTTGCTATCGTCCGCTGCCCATCGTCAGCACTTTGAATTTCCGGAAAAAGAAATGCCGGTGATTTGAAGATGGAGAGAACTGACCGCTTCAGTGCAACCTGCGGCGACTCGGCGGTTTCAAAAAAATGATCGACGTATCGTTGCCGTTCATCCTCAGTGATGCCCCGCCGAAAAGCCGCTTCAGCCAAGGCTCTGCAGAATCGTTGGCACTTCCTGGCAAAGTCATCTTCCGCCGGATTGCTGCCAACCAGTTGCTTTGGATTCGCAAGGATCATCTCTGCGACTTCGATTCCGACAAAGGTCGTCGCCTGGTCCCATTCCCTGGAGACAATCGTTCCCCGCGGATATCCAACGCTGCTATCATCCGCCGAAAACCGAGTCGAAACCACAAAAACTTTTGGCGACCACTCCGGAGAAAGGTACTCTGACTGAATCCGGCTTTCGATCCGACCGGGACGCTGCCAGAACAAGTCGATCGCGAATGCCGGATCGTTCAACTTGAACGTCGCCAGCGTAAACCGGTACCACCTTCCGCCCAACAGCTTTATCGTTGCAGATTTTTCGGGCTCTTCGGGTGTCGAAACCCAATTGTCGATGATTGGAACGTCATCATCGTTGACATGCAATTTGAAACCGTTTGCGGACCTGACCCGGAACGAATACTCCCCGCTCTCCGGCGCAAACAGACTGCCCCGCCAGATCACCGAAAACTCTTTGCCATGTGGTTGTTCTGGGACCGGTGACGAACTGCCGCAATCGATCCTAACCGTCTGGTCGATACGGGAGAGTACCGGTTTGCCATTCCAGAATTCTTTTTCGGCAAAATATTCGCCCGACAGACCGCCCGTTTTTATAACCGCACTCTTGCCAACAAAGCCGGCCAGAATATCTGCGACCGAGTTTTCGTGTTGCTCAACAGTCAAATGAACCAGTTCGATTCGGGGAACTGCTGCGGAGACTTCTGTTCCCAGAAAATTCTTTAGGACAAACTCGGCAATCAACCGGGCCTCGTCACCGACAATCAAGCCCGGTTCGTCCGCGGGCATGGATTGTTCGACGTAGGACGCGAGTTCTTCCAGCGACGTTGGTCCGGTAATCGGATGTTCGAACCGGTCGATAACGCCTTCGTTTTTTGCCCCATGACAAGAAGCACAGTGTTGTTGATAGAGTCGCTGGCCATCGTCGGCCAACAAACATGAAGAAGCGACTACAAAAGCCAAAACGCAATAGCCCGCAGCGGCCTTCAAAACGGGTGTGAATTGGCAAACGGACAGTCGCATGATTGATCCGATGATCAGTTCCGTAATACGATGCAGTGCTGGTGTGTCTGCTCCCAATCCCCATTATTGACCGGGTAGGATACGACTTCCATCCCAATCCGGAATGGGCCTGGACATCGAACCAAAATGCCCCATACCACACCCTTGTTATGAAGCGTTTGGCAGGGATCCCGTTGGAAACAGGCGATTCCACATCATTTCAGCAGGAAAATCATGCACATGCCAAAACGCGAATTGGCGAACTCCGGAATCATGGTCACGCCCGTTGCTTTGGGGCTATGGCCGATCGCCGGGATGACGACTCTCGGTGCAAACGACCTGGATAGTATGGCGACAATCGATGCGGCAATCGGGGCGGGGATCAATTTCCTGGACACGGCGTATTGCTACGGAGCCAACGGCGAAAGCGAGCGGTTGCTGGGCCAGGCGATCAAAGGGCGACGCGATGAACTGGTGATTGCGACCAAGTGCGGAATCCGCTGGGCCCAGGATGGCACGCGCATCAACGAGGCAACTCCCGATCGAATTCGAATCGAATGCGATGAAAGCCTGATCCGAATGGGTCTCGACCAAATCGACCTGATCTATTTGCACAGCGCTGACGGCAAAACACCGATCACGGAATCAGCCGGTGCCCTTCTGGAACTGCAACAAGCGGGCAAGTCGCGAATCACCGGGGTCTCCAACCTCTCGCTGGCCGATCTGAAAACATTTCATTCGGTCTGTCCAGTTTCTGTTGCACAGTACAAATTCAATATGGTTCAGCGCGAGATCGAATCCGACATCATTCCCTGGTGTCGGGAGAACGGAGTTTCGGTCGCCGTTTACTGGCCGCTCATGAAAGGCCTGCTGGCCGGAAAAATGCGGCGGGATTTTCAGTTTGATCCGAAAGACAAACGGTTGACGTATCCGGTTTTCCAGTCGCCCCAATGGGAACTGAATCAGGATTTGCTGGATGAACTCGAAAGAATATCCGGGAACGCGGGCCTGACAATTCCGGAACTGGTTGTCGCCTGGACATTGCAGCGACCATGCATAACGGTCGCCCTGTGCGGAGCGAAACGAAGTTGGCAGATTGAAGAGACCGTCCGTGCCATGGAGGCCGAAATTGCCCCCGACATTGTTGCGCGAATTGACCTCGCGATTCAGAATCGTGAGCTTGCCGAAGCCAAGGCAACCGGGCCCACAACTTAACTATGCTACTGGGCCTGTTGCTGATCGCGGATCGAAGTCGTTCCAGTGTCGAGTCCTGGATTGACCGGACGAATCGCACCACCCAAATCCGGATTCGCCTTGGGAACGCAAGGCAATTCAACGCCGGTCGATTGTCGAATCGCGTGATAGAGCTGGCTCAAGTCGAACGGTTTGGAAACAACCTGGCTGACGCCGAACTTTGCCCGAAGATCCTGGACTTCGTTCTTTCGGGGAAATCCCATCGTGCAGATGACCGGCCGATCGGGAGCCAGGCTTTGCGCGAGAGCAACGCGACGGGACAGGCTTTCTGAACGTGAATCGC
>JAYVKA010000075.1:0-11174 GCA_043768885.1 Planctomycetota bacterium | reverse complement strand
ACAGGACAGTCGACTCGAAAATGTTTCGGCGGGAGCCTCAACCTCCCGAAAACACCGAACTTAATGTTGGCGTGATCCTTAGCAGCCTGTTGAAAAAGGGGTCTGACCCTCTCCGACCCCTTGAATTCATCACGTTTTTGTGGGGTCTCCAAAGGGTCAGACCCCTTTTTCAACCGGCAGTTAGGACCTCCGCGTACGCCTTCGGCTGACGGTTAAACGAAGACAAATCCCGATGGGACTCCAGCCATTAGCCGATGGTTGAGCGATGCGACACCACCGGATCAGCCACAACTCAACTCATCCAACATCGAGGGGGCTTCCAGCCTCCAAATTTGCAAACCAATCCCTGACAGTGAAAACGGCTTTGGCTAGCCAAATCACTGCTAGCGGCGAATACTATCACGTGCCGCATTTTCCAATCGCGCCCAATCTTTCCAGCCTGTGTTCCTCATCCTTCATTCGCCGGAAGCCAATACCCCCTCATGTTTCACGCGAAACGCAAACCGCGTTTCAAACAACTTCTGAATTGATTCGGAACTCGCCAGCCAAAACCAAAACGCCTCCAGTTCCGATTCCCCACCGGACGATACCGTTTGAGGCGATTGTGCCGGTTGTATCGATTGGACCGGCACACCTACGCGCCGTTTTGTTTTCCTGGCATTCGTTGGTGGCATGGCACACACGCTCAAAAACCTGGTGTTCGCAGCGTCGATCACAGTCTTCGGATTGTCGAATTCCGCCCACGCTTGCCAACTTCAGAACCTGCCCGCAATTTCCGTCCTGAATAGAACGCAGGATGCGGACGAATTGTTCGCGCTGGCAACTGGACATTATGAACGGCAAGAGTGGCAGCTGGCAGTTGAAAAGTTTCAGCTGTTCATCCAGTCTTCGCCAAATCATCCACAGCTGGCATCGGCCTGGTTCTTCACCGGCGAAGCCTTGTTACAAACCGGCAGTTTGTCCCAGGCCCGATCGGCGTACCAACATTTTCAAATTCTGAATTCGCGAAAAGACCTTTCGGAAAAAACTTCGTTTCGGTTGGCCGAGATTTCTGCGCGAACCAACGATGCACAGGCAGTCCGGTTTCTGGAAGACTTTCTGCAACGCTACCCGCAATCAACCTGGCGCGAATTTGCACTTTATTACCTCGGTCACAAGCGACTCAGCCGCAACGAACCCCAACTGGCCCGGCGAGTTCTGGAAGCGGCACTAACCGAGTTTCCGGACAGCCTGATGAGGCAGGAAAACCTGCTGGGCGTTGGGATTGCCTGCCGTTCGATGGGCGAGCTCGACCCGGCCCGCGGATATTTCATCCAGCTTGAATCCGAAGCCTCTGGAGCCCTGCGTTACGGTGCGATGCTGCAACTGGCCGGCATCTACGTACTTCAAGAGGAATTCGAACAGGCACGGGTGTTGGTCGAAGAGTTGACCTCAGTATCCGATTTGCCGGAAGCGTTGTCGGGCGAGGCATGGTTGTTGGCCGGAACATGCAACGCTGATTTGAAAAACGACGATGCTGCGATCGAATGTTTTCAGTACGCACTCGAATCGGCCAACGATGTAGACCTGTCGGCCGTGGCCACCTGGCAAATGGCGACCGCACTTCGCCGACAGACGAAACTTACGGAAGCAAATGAACAATTTCAACAACTGACAAAAACCTGGCCGCAACATCGTTTGGCAGTTCATGCGGCAACCGCTCTGGTCGAATCAACGTTTCAGCTGAAGAACTGGTCGGACACAATCCAGCACGCGAACGCGGCTTTGGAATTCAAGCTTCCACTGGAAAACGCCTCGAAAGTTCAGGAGCTCAAGGGCAGGGCCCAATACGAGCTTGAGGAGTACGCAGAATGCGAAAAGACGTTCGAGGCCTTGCTGGGCAGTACCCCGAATTCACGCCCGCTCACGAGGGGAATCTGGTTGTACTTCGCGGGCAGCAGCCAAATCGGGTTGAATGAGTTCTCCGCAGCGGTTGAAACGCTCGAACAAATCAAGCTCAACAGCCTCGATCCTGAAATGGCGGAAACTTGCCGCATGTCACTGGCAACCGCCTACCTCGGTGCAGGGCAGTTTGCTCCGGCCGCTTCGACTTATCGTGCCGTCGCCAACAAATCTGGCAACCCGGAGCTAAAGATCCGTGCCCGAAATGAAATGATGGTGGCATTGGCACGTGAAGCTGATTTGACGGCTATTGAACTGGAACTGGATGAGTGGTGGAAATCGGAAGCTGGCTCGGCGCGATGCAACGCCCTGACCCGTCGAATCGCACAACAGGCGGTCGCGGCAAACAAAACGGTGATGGCGAAAAAATGCTTCGAATACTTGTCGGCGACGCCTGGCGCCAGCCCGGATTCGCGGGCTGAATCGCTGTCCGCCATGGCATGGATGGCACTGGAAAAAGGCGATCCGGACACGGCCCTTGAGTACTTCGAACAACTGACCCGCGATTACGGCGACTCGCCACTTTGTGCGGACTGCTGGATCGCAATGGCCTCGATCCATGAACAGCGAGAATCGTGGGAAACCGCTTCGTGGATGTACGGGCACGCTACGGAGTTTTCGCCAAAACCATCGACACGCCATGCCGCCATGTTCAAACAGGCCGTGATGCTGCGAAAGATCGGAACGGCCTGGTCAATCACCCGCGGCGGAAATATCCTTCGGGAACTTGACGCAATTGAAGACCATGGAATTCCGAATGAGCAACTGCAATACGAACTCGCATGGTTTGACCAACACGCCGGCCAACCCGATGCATCGCTTGCCCGCTTTGAAAAAATCGCAGAATCGCCCTCCGAAAGTCCGGTCTGGGCAGATTCGGCGTTCCGCGTGGCTCAACGCCATATGCAGGCTGGCGAACATGATTCCGCCAGCGCCATGCTGGCGAAACTGGTTGTAGATAAACGAACACCCGAGGCGCTCATCGCACGTTCCCATTTTCTGCTCGGGCAAATCGCGTCATCTTCCAGCGACTGGAAACTTGCTGAAACGGAAATCCAGCAAGCCATTGGCAATTCCGATGACGAAGATTTTGAACTTCGGGCACAATACTGGCTGGCCGAGTGCCAGTTTCGAAACGGAAAATTTGAAGTGGCGGCCGGCGCGTTCGCCGATCTCGCAATACTCGAATCGCGATTCGACAATTCGATCATTCCCTGGATCTGGTTGCGAGTGGGGCAGTGCCAGGCTCAGTTGAATGATTGGACAGCGGTTGCAATTGCTGTGCGGCAATCATCGGGGCGATTTCCGACCTTTGCTTCAAACTGGGAATTCGATTTCCTGGCTGGCCGTGAACGATTCGCAGCCGGAATGTTTGACGATGCAATTGTGCTGCTCGGGAAAGTAACATCGGCTCCGACTGCCCGTGGAAGCGAAACTGCGGCGCAGGCCCAATGGTTGATCGGCGAAGCCTGTTTCCATCAGGAAAAATACAAGGAAGCGATCGAGGCCTACTACAAAGTTGATTCGCTTTACAATTCGCCAAAGTGGCGGCCGGCAGCGATCGTGCAAGCGGGTAAATGTCAGGAACATCTCGGCAATCGAAGT
This sequence comes from Planctomycetota bacterium, assembly GCA_043768885.1. GTDB lineage: Bacteria > Planctomycetota > Planctomycetia > Pirellulales > Pirellulaceae > BJ22. The sequence goes on along the minus strand of JAYVKA010000075.1, from coordinate 7,628 downwards.
CACGCTATCGCCCTGTACTCGCAACTGATCAAGAAATTTCCGGACAGCCAATACGCCGCCCCGGCCAGCCAGCGACTGGAACTGTTGCACAACCAATCCCGTACGCCAGCGGCCAGAACGGCTGTACGCAAAAACCCAAATCCGGTACAAGCCAAACAGGCTCAATCAAACCGTGTCAACACGGACGCAAGGAAGCGACAATGAAGCTCTCACTTACCCGAAATCTGAAAATTGCCGCGTTGATTTCACTGTTGGCCTGTTTGCCGACAGGAATTTGCGTCGCTCAAACGCCTGGCAACGACTCGACGCTCACAGTTCCGGTAACGGCTGTTGATGCGCCGATGAACGGATTTGAAATTCCGAACAACGAACTTGCCCCAGCTCCAGCCACCGCGCCGAACGGTTCGTCAAAGAATCTGTTTAGCGCGTTGACAGCTGGCGGGCCGTTAATGATCCCGATCGCACTCTGCTCGTTCATTTTGGTGATTTTTTCGTTGGAGCGGGTCATCGCGCTTCGCCGCGGACGAATCATCCCAGGCGTGTTTTCGAAAAAGTTTTTGGAACAGCTTCGGGCCGGAGATTTGACTCGCGAACAGGCAATTGCAGTCTGTGAAAAAAATGAGTCACCCGTTTCGCGGGTTTTTCTGGCTGGAGTTCAAAAATGGGGACGCAGCGGCGTGGAAGTCGAACAGGCGATCCTCGACTCTGGCGAACGCGTGTCGAATGAACTGCGACGGTACCTGCGGCTGATCAATGGAATTGCAAACGTCTGTCCGTTGCTGGGCTTGCTCGGAACTGTGTTTGGAATGATTGAATCGTTCGAGGCGATCTCTGCCGCAACAGGTCTGCTCGCCGATCAAAAGGCGATGACGGCCAGCGGGATCAGCACGGCACTCATTACGACGGCGGCCGGAATGTCCGTCGCGATTCCGGCTCTGATTCTATATCTTTGGTTCAGCAGCATTGTCGAACGACGTGTGACCGAGATCGATTCGCTGGGCATGAAAGTCGTCAGTCTCGTTTCGGCAGAAGCCCTGACGGAAACCACGCGGAGTACCAGCCGCAGCAAGAAAGCTGCCTAACCACTCGCCAGTGCCGACGTCCAATCGAACAGCCCATTTGTGGGACCACCAGACATGCCACTCCGAACCCAACGCGACGAAGACACCTCGATCAACCTGACGCCGTTAATCGACATCATTTTTCTGCTGATCATTTTTTTCATGGTCGGAACCCGGTTCAGCGAACTCGACGAGACCGAACGAAACATCAACGTCCAGGTTCCCCAGGTTGCCGATGCAACGACCCTGACCCCAGCTCCACCGAAAAAAGTGATCAATGTTCTTGCCGATGGCAGCGTCACGATCGATCAGGAACCAGTGACCATGCCGCAACTTGCACAAAAACTGGCCGAAAGCCGCGCCCAATACCAAAAACTGGGGGTCGTCGTTCGGGGAGATGCCAACGCGCTTCACCAGAATGTCGCGGATGTAATCGCTACTTGCCGACAAGCAGAAATTACCGACCTCAACATTGCCGTCCGTCCCATTCAAAGATAATTGCGGATCGTTCGGTCAGCGTCCGCTGTTTTCGCGGAGCAAGCAACGACCAAAAACAAACCCATGCCCGAATCAGCAAATCAGTTATGGCTGTGGATCATCGAAACCTTCGCCAGCGGATCGCTATTGGCGTGGGGCGGTGCCATTCTGGCTTTTCTGGTCTTTTCGGCGTTGGTCCTTGCTTATACCAGGTTCGGGCAACAACGCCCGGTGATGACTTGCGCCGGCTTGAGCGTTCTGGCGCATCTGTTGCTGCTGGCGATGGCCAGTCAGATCGTTATCTCGCATCCGATCGTCGGCTATCAGGGTGGCGAAACCGCTTCGATCAACGTTATGGACCAGGAGGAATTGGACGCCGAACAGAAAACCGGTGAGGACGATTCGACCGGAGTCGATATCGAAGACCAGTTCGCGACCAAGCCGTGGAACGAGTTTCAGTCGTCGATCCCTGAGACGTCCATTCCAGAACTGGAACGGCCGACTGTAGAAACCGAGTTGGTAATCGAGCGAACGATGCCGGAAGTCCCGGAATTGCCTCCGGTGGATATCGCCGGACCGGGCAAACCGATTTCGCATGATCCTGAGCCGGACGTCGCTTCTGAAAATCCCGTGATTGAGATACCGACTCCAACGACGCAGATGGTTGAGAGCCCGGTTGCTCCGCCGTCCGAAGCCGAATCACAGCGACACGATTCAATGCCGACGCCAGATCCATTGGTCAACTCCGAACTTGCGAATTTGCCTGAAAACGATTTGTTGAAGCTCGATTCGCCGGAAACAGATCCCGCAGCGATTGCGGCCGAAAACGTGCAGCAACTTCGGAACGCCGAGAGTCCATGGGAAATCGCGGAAGGAAGTGAACCTCAACGAGCGATGCCGACCGCTTTGCCTCTCGATTTGGAAAACAATCTTGCCAACTCGCCGGTCGTTCCTCCGCGCACTCCCGGATCGGACTGGATGGCGCAGATTTCGAGGCCGGAATTGCGATCGGCAGACCATGAACCGATGCCAGTTGAATACTCGTTGCGATCGTCACCGCAACGTCAGGCGATCGTTGCGCGTCACGGCGGTTCGGCGGAAACTGAACTGGCGGTAAAGATGGCGCTGGAGTGGTTGGCCGCCAATCAGTCGATCGAAGGACGATGGGATTCGCGGAAAAACGGCGGGGGCATCGAGCGTCGGGTTCTGGGCCATGACCGCGAGTCGGCGGGAGCCCACGCTGACATGGGCGTCTCGGGTCTGGCTCTATTGGCTTTTCTGTCCGGTGGTCACACGCACATGGATGGGCCGCACATGGAAACCGTTCGACGAGGTCTTGAATTCATTTCGGGAAATCAGGGCTCCGACGGAAATCTCTACGGCGACGCAAAGCTGTACGAGAGAATGTATTGCCACTCGATGGCAACTCTTGCGCTGGGTGAAGCCGTCGCGATGACCGGAGACGATAAATTGCGTTCATCACTTCGACGGGCGGTCGAGTATTCGATTCGCGCTCAGAGTGGAGCCGATGGTGGATGGCGATATCAACCAGGTGACACCGGTGACATGAGTCAGTTTGGCTGGGTTGTATTGGGATTGCGGTCTGCTGAACTGGGCGGTATCGAAATTTCGCGGGAGACTCGCGAAGGGATGAACCGCTTTCTCCATCAAAGTACGAGGGGAGCATTTCGCGGGCTCGGCTGTTACCGGCCTGGCGAAGGACCGAGCCCGACGATGACTGCCGAAGCACTGGTCTGTCGGTACCTGCTGGAAAAAACGCCGCAACCTCAAACGGTCTCCGAAGCCCAGAGTTACATCATGCGGTCCCCTCCAACGGAATCACACATCAATTATTACTATTGGTATTATGGCACGATGGCGATGTACCAGTCGGGCGGACCCGAATGGGAGCTATGGAACAAGTCGCTGACAGAAATTCTGGTTTCGCGGCAAACACAATCTGGAATCGACCGTGGTTGCTGGCCAGCCGATGGCGTTTGGGCCGGATACGGCGGCAAAGTCTATTCAACGGCGATGGCAACCCTATGTCTCGAAGTCTACTATCGTTACATGCCGTTTTATGAGGCACTTCGTTCCAACGAACAGCCGTTCCAGCGGTAATGCCACGAATCGATGCGGCATTCCGGCCCGTCAAAATTGACACCCTCGATGGTTTCTGGAATACTTGTTCGCAGACAGATAGAGTCGCATTCATAACCCGGTTCGTGTTTCGTCGGGAAGTTTGCGACCAGCCCAAGTGAGCGGAAAATGTTTGGAATCGGACAGACTGAACTGTTAATTGCACTAGCCGTAATTGCGTTGTTGTTTGGCAGTGCAAAATTGCCTTCGTTGATGCGCAACATGGGCCGCAGCGTCAACGAGTTCAAGGCCGGGATGAAAGACAAGCCGAAACCCGGCGACGGTACCAAAAACATCGAAGACGACCGGGACGACGAATGATACCCGGCGTCGGACCCATGGAGTTGTTTTTGCTGGCCGCCGTTGCGGTTGCGGTGATCGTTGTCAAAAAGCTGGATCGCGAATGATGCCCGGCATCGGACCCATGGAGTTGTTTTTGCTGGCCGTCGTTGCGGTCGTGCTATTCGGCAGCAAGTTGCCTGAGGTTGCGCGAAACTTTGGACAAAGCTACAACCAGTTTCGTCAGGGATTAAGCGACCTGAAGTCATCGATCGACAAGAACGTTCCCAAAGTCGATTTGGACGTAATGCCTCGTAACGAAAAGATCCGGCATTATTCCGATGTCGAAAAACCAAAACCGGCCAAAGCTGATTCGGATTCTGAAGAAGACAACGAAATTCCGCTGTTCGCTCCGCCAAACTCGGGCGGGAAATCTGAACAAGAGAAATAGTCGTTACCATGGGCGTCCTGCCTGTCGGAGCAGGGCAATCACAGGCTGGTAGCCTATGCCACGGTTGCTTCCCATGCCGAAACGATTGCGTCGGCGGCGGCTTCGATGTTTTCTCCCGAAGTGTATAGGCCGACGCTGATTCGAAGGGCACCTCGTGCCTGATCGGCCGTGATTCCCAGACAATCCAGCGAACCGCTGACGTGCGAAGTGCCGCTGTGGCAGGCTGCTCCGGTCGATGCGCAAATCTCAGGGCAACGCTGAAGCAATTTGTGCGAATCGACTCCGGGCAGAATCATGCTGAGCGTATTCGGCAAGCGATCGACGTTCGCTCCGTTGACGATCAAGCCGTTGCCGATTTCCGTTTGAAGTCGCTGTTGCAGTCGGTCCCGCAGTTGGGAAATTCGTTCGGTGGTCTCACCGATCGCCCGAGCGGCCATTGACGACGCTTTCCCAAGTCCGACTATTCCCGCCGTATTTTCCGTGCCAGGCCTTAGTCCCCATTCGTGACTCGCACCGTGAACGGCTGGTTCCAGGTCCAGGCCTTCGCGAACGTAGAGCGCACCGACTCCTTTCGGCCCGTAAAACTTGTGCGCGGCGATACTCAACAAGTCCACGTCCAGCAAATCGGCCTGAACCGGAATTTTTCCGATCGTTTGTGCGGCGTCCGAGTGAATTGGAATCGCACGAGCGTGGCAGATTTCGGCAATGGCCCGAATCGGCTGAACTATTCCCGTCTCGTTGTTCGCATGCATGACACTGACCAGCCGAGTTGTTTTTCGCAAAGCGCGTTCGACCGCAGTGGGCTGGACAATCCCGTTCGAGTCAGCCTGGACGACCGTGACTTCGAAACCAAGCTTCTGCAAAAACTTTGCGGGCTCAGTAGTCGCGGGATGTTCGATTGAGGAAATCACCAGATGCCCACCGGCCTTGATGTTTCCCCCCAGCATGATTCCCTTGATCGCCAGGTTATTGCTTTCCGTTCCGCCGCTGGTGAAGACGATCTCGTCTGCATCGCAAGCCAACATGGCCGCGACCTGGGCTCGCGCGTCAGCGATCGCTTCGGCCGCCGCACGGCCGATGCTGTGCAGACTGGAAGCGTTGCCGTAGAAGCGTGCAAAAAACGGCTGCATCGCTTCGATAACGCTGGGGGCGACGGGCGTTGTCGCGTTGTAATCGAGGTAGATCGGTTTCACGGTGTTTTTGTCTGACAGATGATCGAGCGGAGAACGGCGAAGACTCAGTCAACCCATTTTGAGCCAAAGCAATGCGGAAATCGACAGCACGAATGTAATTGTGGCCATCGTGCCGATACGAAAACAGGACGAACCAAGTGACTATTCCGGTTCTGCAGATTGTTACGGCATTTAACGTGACGGGCTGCTGCGACGTTTACGAAGCTGTTGGCTGAAGTGTTCGAGAAAACGATGCTCCTCGGAAGTCAGGCTCTCGATCCCCTCCCGATGCAACTTGCCAAGTATTTCATCAGCAGCGTCGGCGTCCAGGCTGTTGCCCACATCAATCGCTTCTTCATCGGATGCTTCGATATCCAAATGTTTTTCATTCAGCCATTGCGAATACTGGTCTTCCTGGAACCACGGTTCTTCCGGCGAATCGAACAGCAAATCCGAATCGTGGCTAAGCTCATCATCATCGGTATCCCAGCCTTCGGCCCGAAACATCTCGCGCAACCTGTTTCGATATTCGAATCGCGAAGCGAACAGCATCCCGATTCCGCCAGCCACCAACAGCGCCCAAACCGGCTGGATCGGTCCGTCATTGAAGTTTCGGAAGATGATCGCGATCACAACCATCGCTGCACCCGTCAGCTGGCCGACCGCCATCAACGTCGCTTCGATTTTCAAACCGCTCGCGTGCGGATTGGTCGCGGTAAAAACGGCTCGCAAAATTCCGAACCCGTCCATCGGAAAGCACGGAATCATGTTGAACAGGAACAGCTGGAAATTCACCCACGTCAAAATGCTGACCAGCGAAACTTCCCATTCGCCCAGCAAAAATGGCCTGGGTGAAAACGGATTCACAAGATCAACCAACAAGGCATGATTTGCTCCAATCAACATGCTTGCCCCGATTGCAAACAGGATCAGGTTTGCCAGGAGTCCGGCCCCGTGAACGATCATCCGCTCGATGGGCCGTTCCGGCTCGTCGAAATGCGACCGACCTCCCCAGGGAGCAAGCGTCACTGAATAGACCAGCCCGCCCAGGTTCAACCTTGCGCAGACGTGAGCCAACTCATGAATGCAAAGGCAAAACAAAAACGCCATCACCGTTACCAGTCCCGTGCCAAGGGAAGGTGAAAAACTTCGGTAATGCCAATCGATGGCAAAGATGGCCACGACTGCCAGGAACATCGCAACATGCAAACGAATCGGCACACCCATCCAGCGACCTATTCCCACGCTCCAATCGTGTCGTGAATTCATAATCCGTCATCGGAAAAAGGTGTGCTGCCGAAGTTACCCGAAAGGATCAGCGGCAAGGGACAGGTTGGGAACTGGTGGAAATGGCCCGGCAACGAACAGTGCATGGCAAGGGAAATGGTAATCCTCCCCACCGGGCGATTCAATCAATGGTAATCAAAGATTGCGTCGTACCACCGGATTTTGCGTCACCGATACGAAAATCCACTCGCTGGCCATTTGGCAGAAAAGTGGATTCAGCCGGAATCGTGCCATTCAAAAATTGTCTGGACGGCAAAAGAGCAACTTCCGGATTAGTCCCGGATTTCCCGCAAATCCAGAACGATCGCAATGCCAATCGCGACCGTTTGGAACGAGTTCGTCGTGGTACGGCCACGGGCAAAACGGCTGGCGACCCAGCGCCGATGCTATCGCCGAAGAATCCATCGTTACATTTCCGGCCCGGGGCGGCATCGGTCCAGCCTCGATCCGAAAACTGCCTCGCAATAAATCCGGATCGTAACCACCAACACGATTTACAATTTGCCCGATTTCGTTCAGCGACACAATCCGCGGTCCGCCGAGATGCCAAAGGCCACTAAAGTCACCAGCCACCAGGTCTTCGCAAACTTCCGCCAAACATTCCACATAGGTTGGCGTCCGAAATTCGTCATAGTACAGGGTCGCCGGTCGCCCTTTGATAAATCGGGATCCGATCCAGTCGACGGCACCCGCATGCTGGTTAAAACTGCCGCCCATCGGCAATGAAATTCGGCCAATGCATGCGTCAGGTTTTCCAGCCTG
>JAYVKA010000074.1:0-5042 GCA_043768885.1 Planctomycetota bacterium | reverse complement strand
TTAGTGCCCGATCAACGGGCAATGGACCATCACGTTGAACCAGTTCCTGCAAATCGATCCCTTCGACATATTCCATGACCATGTAATGGACATCTTCGTCGTTCGCCAGATCGTAAATGCGAACAATGTTTGGGTCGTTCATCGCCGCAGCCGCGCGGCCTTCCTGATAGAACCGGTCCAGGTAACTTTTGTCGGCGACCCGTTGTTTGGGCAAAACCTTGATGGCCCGCCGATGGCGACTGAGTTTGTGTTCCGCCAGATAGACCGTACTCATTCCGCCGGTACCCAGCAGCCGCAGCAGGCGGTACTGCCCCAGGAAGAAGCCCTTGTACTTTCCCTCGGCCAGTTTTTCCCGGTGCCATTCCGTAATCAATCCGGTCGCAACCAGATGGTCACACAGTGCTTTTAGCCGTACCGGTTTTCCTTCGACCTGCTTGCTCAGCTCGGACAAGCTCTTCTTCAGAACCACTGTCTCGACCAGTTCGCTTTTCTTGAGCAGCTCCAGAAATTGTCTTGGGCTGGTTTCAGACATGTTTGCCACTCCGTTTCCTTAATCAATTCAAACTGGATCCATTCGGTCGCGTCATTCTGTTCGCGAAAGCCGTTTGGAATCCGGAACGGGCACCCGTATACTGGCCCCGTCAGTTCGCGAGATCGTGAATTCAGAGAACGGGCTGGAAGCGGAGGTCACGAATCGTCGATCGCGTTTCTACCATTCCATTTTCGTAGTTCTTCCTCTCAGAGTCAATCGTTGGAACCATCAGGGAAATCGCCGATTATCCTCGGCATGTTCGCCAAACACCCCGATCATGTGGCCGTCAAAACCCGTTTGGCCCGCACGATCGGCAGGGATCAAGCCCATCAAGTCGCGCAGATTTTGAACCAGTTCCTGTTGAGAAAACTGGGCGGGGCTCCCATCTATTGGGAAATCGTTGCCTGGCCACCTGAATCGATCGACTCGTTTCGGTCGGAAGCTGGAGATGCGTGGAAAGTTGTCCCCCAGTCCGATGGCGACCTCGGTGATCGAATGTCCAACTGGTTCCATGCAGCCTTCGGAGCCGGAAATCAATGCGCAATTGCCATCGGAGCCGACTGCCCATTCGTCGAAACTGGACACATTCAACAAGCTGCGAAATTGTTGAAGGAAGGCAACGATTTGGTCCTTGGACCGGCGGAGGATGGGGGTTACTGGCTGGTCGGGATGAGCCGCAGACCCGATTCGCTTTTCTCCAACATCGAATGGGGGACGGCCCATGTTCTCGAAGCGACTGTGCGAAACGCAAAAGCTGCCGGCTGGAAAACGGCATTCCTCGAAAGACTCCGCGATATTGATGAACTCGATGACCTGACAATTGCGATCGATCAATTGTCGCGTTCGGACGACCCGGAATTGAGTGAACTCTCCAAACAATTATCAACGATCGTGTCGGTCGTAAAATCATGAGCCAAAGATTGGTGGTTCTCGGAGGCGGCGTCATCGGGCTGAGTATTGCCTGGGAGGCGATCCGCCGTGGCATGGAAGTGACCATTCTCGACCGGTCCGATTTGCCCGGCCGCGCTTCATGGGCCGGAGCCGGAATTCTCGTGCCTGGACACCCGGCTCATTCAGCCCATCCGCTGGACCGCATGGCCGGACTCAGCCGCGAACTTCACCAAAAATGGGCGGTGGACTTGCGAGCCGAAACCGGACTCGACAACGGCCTGGTCGAATGCGGCGGTGTTTATCTCGCAACTTCGCCGGGCGAAAAGGCCTCGCTTGCCGCACAAATGAATTTGTGGCAAACCGAACAGGTCGAATCGACTCCGATGGATCGCGCGGAATTGGAAAAACTGCTGGGGCCAGAGTTTCGCCCGACAACAGAAGTCCATTCCTCGTGGCACGTCGCATCCGAAATGCAAATATGCAACACGGCTCACATGGATGTCCTCAGCGAAGCGATTCTTGGGCGAAACGGAGAAATCATTCGGCTAACTGATACGGACGCAACGAAACTCGAATTGTCAATATCGCCCGGTCGCAATGAAGTTCAATCCATTGTTGTCGGGAGCGACTCATACCCTTGTGATTGTCTTTGCCTCGCCGCCGGTGCCTGGTCTGGCCAAATTGCGGAATCACTCGGTTTCCATTTGCCCACAATACCGGTGCGAGGCCAAATGATTCTGTACAAATTGCCGCGTCGCGAGTTCGTTCCGATCGTGAGCCTCGGCTCGCGCTACATCGTCCCTCGAGCCGACGGCCACGTGCTTGTCGGCAGCACGATGGAAGAAGCCGGCTTCGACGCGTCCACCACCGAAGAAGGCCTGGCCAGCCTGAAATCCTTTGCCGCTTCCCTGTTTCCCGTTCTGAACGAGTCGAACATCGAACGCAGCTGGGCCGGCCTCCGCCCCGCCAGTTTCGACGGCATGCCCTACATCGGCCCACTTCAGGGAACACCCAATATCCTCGTTGCCACCGGTCACATGCGATCCGGCCTGCAATTGTCGACCGCGACCGCCGTGTTAATCTGTGACATGCTAGAGAATCGCAAGATCGATTGCGACTTACAGAGATTGATGAGCCCCCGGCGATTTACTTCCGACCGTTGAAACGTCAGGTAACAAAATGAGATTGCAAGAAATAGTCCGGGTGGGAATCGTTGTCCTGGTTGGCCTGTTGTTGGCGCAACTTGACGCGACCTGTTTCGCCTTGCAGCAGCGGAACCCCAACGTCATCGTGATCATCAGCGACGACCAGGGTTGGGCCGATATCGGTTACAACAACCCGAAAGTCTACACGCCCAACCTCGACCGGCTCGGCAAAACAGGAACGACATTCCTGAACCATTACGTCATGCCACAATGTACGCCGACACGTGTCGCGGTGATGACAGGACGCTATCCCGGACGATTCGGGGGACCAGCATTGTCAGCCAGCAACGCTCCCGCCTTTCCGTTGGGAACTCCAACAATGGCCAGCATGTTTCAAAGCCTGGGCTACGAAACTTTTCAATGTGGCAAATGGCACCTCGGTTCCGAGCCGGATCACGGGCCGAATCAATTTGGATTTGATGAAAGTTACGGCACGCTGGCCGGTGCCGTTGGCATGTACGACCATCGATATCGGGATGGGGAGTTCGGTGCAACCTGGCATCGCAACCATGAATTGATTGATGGGCACGAAAATGGAGTCCACGCAACGGATCTGGTCGCGCGTGAAGCGATCCGAATTATCGAGCGCGATCGGCCAAATGAAAAACCGTTCTTTCTGTACCTGGCGTTTCACGCGATCCACACTCCGCTGGACGAGCGGGGCGAGTTTGTCGATCGACCTACGCAGCCTGATCCGGACAAACCCGACCGCTGGTTGAACGAGGACGAAATCGAATGGTTCAACGATCCGGACGGGAAGATTCAAAACGAACCCGATCCGGAAAAACGGTTGTTACTGGCAGCCGCACATCACCTGGATCATGCAATTGCCGAAGTCATCGCGGCACTCGATCGTAGCGGCCAACGCGAAAACACGCTGATCCTTTTTTCCTCCGACAATGGCCCCCAGGGAAATTGGCCTGGCAACGCCTATCCCGACGATCTCAAACTCACGGATTTCAACCAGCCGCTGCCGATGCGTGGCAAAAAGCTGGACGTCTGGGAAGGCGGCATCCACGTCCCCGCATTCGCCAACTGGCCCGGCCGCGTCGAAGCCAAAGAAGTCTCCGACCCGGTCCATATCGTCGACTGGTTCCCGACGCTGGCGAAACTGACTGACTACCAACCTGAAAAACCGATCGCGTGGGACGGAATCGACCTCGCCCCGGTTTTGTTCCAGGACAAATCACTGGAGCAGCGGGATTTTTATTGGCTCTGGAACAGTAAAACCGACCGCTGGGCGATTCGGCTCGGCGACTGGAAAATCGTCAAGTACGGAGTCGGCGAACCAAAATCAGTCGCGGATTGGCAGCTCTTCAACCTGAAAAACGACCCAAAGGAAAAAACCAACATCGCAGAACAGCATCCCGAAATTGCGAACGAACTTCACCAGCGATTCGTTACCCAACGTGCCAGGGACTCCAGGTAACCAGACAAAGGTCGGGAATGCCAACAAACCCGACCCATTCAACGGCTACTGTTGCAGGACGGTCATTAAATAAAGGTCTCCAAACTGCTTCCTTTCAATCCGGAATTTCGCTTTTTCTCCAAACGCTTCTTTTGCAATGCCTTGAAATTCTGAAAATACATCATCTGCCGTTTCTTCACTCCCTCTTACGACCAGGCACCAAAGGCGATAATTAGCCCCGTTGCCGTAAGAAAGATGACTGTTTTTTATTTGGGCAACATTGAAACGTGGGCGAAAATGAGTGCTGCATGGAATCACATTCCTCGAACTCATGTCATGTCCATGGCCCGGATTGGTATCGACAGACGGAAAGGCCAGATATTCTCCAAGGCTAATCCCGTTCACGATATCGAACCCGCCATTTACCGAATCCGAGTCAGGGCACAGCAGATTGTCCTCGATAATATTTGCAAACAGATAGATGTCACCACTGATCGATGCCCAAGCCCAAGTCCACGCCTCCTCCCATGGTTCGTTTCGCATCGGACCGCCCACAAACGAAACTGTTGTCCCGTTCCAGCCAAATCCCGAAATCGTTGCCAATTCACGATTACCTGCCATTTGTGTCGGCAACGGCAAAAAAAACACGGACAATGCGACTGCCATGGCTGCCAACCTGCGAATCCATGGCGCATCGATCGAGCCAACCGCCAATCCGGTCAACAAAAACGGAACCGCGGCAACCACCATGCAATATCGGGGCAACGCCATGGGAGCGATGCCCAACCAAGTCGCCAAACAAACGCCAATGGTCACGGCAACATATAAAGCTGCAAGCGTTGCAGGTTTGCCATGGTCGTTGATCGCTCCGCGATCAGAACGCTTGATCGCGGAGCGATCAACGACACTTATTACTGCGCCGATCCTAAAGATGTTCGCGGCGATTCTATCGAGGCGGGCTTCACAGATGCCACTCAGCCCACCCGCCGGGTCAAAGTTTCTACTG
>JAYVKA010000073.1:0-3621 GCA_043768885.1 Planctomycetota bacterium | reverse complement strand
AATTCCAAACGTCACGAAGCGTCATCCCTTCGGCATAAATCCGCTGGACAATCGCCGCATCTTTGATCGTACAAGTGGTCCGGGCAAACACCGGATTGGCCCGAATCCGGTTCATGATTCGTCGCGGAACGGCTGCATGAAACTCAAACTGGCCCGCTTCGTCGGCCTTCAACAGACGCAGAGTTCGCAACGGAAACTCCAGCCAATAGGGGTTCCGAAACAGGTGTTCCGGCAACGGTTTGGGTTCGACGAACAAGAACAGTCGCAGCACAGAACTCTCCTATGGCCAATCCTGCCCCGCATGCTGAGACCTGAATCGCCTTATCAGCGGAAGAGTGACCACAATTGTTTTACTCCTGTTGATGCACTTTCCTTTACAAGTTTTTACAGTTGCCTGACATCGACAACAGGGGGCAAGCCTTCGATTTACTTTGACGACCAAGTAGAAATGAAGGGCTCGAAATTGTGTTGGCACAACGGTTCGAGCTCTCTCGCCGGTATTTCAGCTTGAGCGAATCCTTCGATTTGCGTGAAGCCCCACCCGAGGTTCGCGGGTCTTGGGGTGAGCTTTTGTTTGCGCCGGATCCTCAAAAAGGGTGTTTGCATCGTGGAGTTTTTTTTCCGCCGCGCGATTGCATTCCATTTGGGAGGCGTGAAAACAGGAAACCGGGGGCGGTTCTAATGCCAACATCCGAAGTAAGTTGAAAGGGAGTAAACAACGCCAACATTAGGGTTTGAGCTTTCATTCAAGTGATATTTCAGATTTCGACAAGTGCCTGGATACGCGATCAAGAATTGATTGCATCTGTCTGCCGAGGTCGTGTTGCGTAACGCCCAGTTGCACAATCAGAACGCCGGACGAATAACGGTAAACGATTCGAAATTCTGTCTGTACGATATCGGGTTTTCAAATAGCTTGATGGACTCGGCGACGGTTGGTGCCGGGTATTGAGCCTCCTGGCCATTTGAATGGACTATATGGAAGCTGAATTCATGACTTCCGTTTTGGCAGATTCGTCCGGTCGATCAAGCCCATGTCACACTATCTGGTCAATTCGATGGCATTTGGATCGCCGTGTTGTTGTGGATTGGCAGATCGATCAGGGAGTTCCGGGGCGCTGGCTTCTTCTGGCCGGACGTGACGTCGATTGACGTTTTCACGAACTGCACAATTCCGTCGGATGACATCGGCATGGCAAAAAGGAAGCCTTGACCGTAGTCGCAACCCAGGGCTTTCAGTTTTTGCAGTTGATCGACGTCCTCGATTCCTTCGGCCACGACCTTCAAACCCAAATGATCAGCCAGCGTTACCACTGCGGTCAACAATGCCGCCAGCTCCGGGGTGTCCTTGACGTTTGCGATGAACGAGCGGTCGAGTTTCAAATAATCGATTGGAAACTGGTGAAGACATGAAAGCGAAGAGTACCCGGTGCCAAAGTCATCGATATCGATCTTGACTCCCATCCGCCGCAGTTCCTGAAGCCGCGCGATCATGCTCTTTGGATTGTCAATGATTGCAGTCTCGGTCACTTCCAGATGCAGGCATCCGGGCAGGACAAAGTGTTCAGCGAGCGAGTGCTTTACAACATTGACGAGATCGGGCAGCAACAACTGCAACCGTGATACGTTGACATGAACGCACAGCGGTTTTTCGCCCGGTTTGATCGTTGAGTTCCAAAGTGCCAGATGGCGACAGGCCTCGTTGATGATCCGGTCGCCGATAGGCACGATCATACCGGTCTCTTCCGCGATCGGGATAAACTCGTTCGCGCCAATCATGCCACGTTGTGGATGGTTCCAGCGCGCCAGGGCCTCGGCTCCATCGATGCGCCCGGTCTTGAGCGAGACGATCGGTTGAAACTCCAGAAAGAACTCGTCACGCGTAATGCCGACGCGCATATCGTTTTCGAGTTGGAGCCGGTTCTGGACATGGTCGCGCAGACCCTTGTCAAAGACCGTGTAGCGGGCTTTTCCGTCAGCCTTGGATTTATACATTGCCAGATCGGCGTCCCGAAGCATTTCGAGAGCTGACTCAAAGTGGTGTTCGCTGGTAACAACTCCGATGCTGGCGGTGGAGAATACGGTCTGCCCCCGCAATTCGTAACTCTTTGAAAGGATTTCCAGCAACCGCTCGGCAACAATTGTTGCGTCATCCAGCGAAGCAAGCTTGTCCAGCCAGACCACAAACTCGTCGCCGCCCAGTCGTGCCGGTATGATCACTTCGTCGTTTGCGCGAATGGCTCCACGAATACGATGCGCAATCTCGCGCAACAGCTCGTCACCAACGTCGTGCCCCAAACTGTCATTGATCAGTTTGAATCGGTCAAAATCCATGAACAACAAGGCATAATGCTCCCCGTCGTCGCGGTCGATCGATTTCTGCATCGAGTTCAGAATCGAAGCCCTGTTGGCCAAACCGGTCAATGGATCATGAAAGGCCATTTCCTGGACCCGTTCCATCATTCGTTTCCGCTCGGTAACGTCGTGCAGAACAAGTGTGCCAGCCGCGATTTTACCATCAGCATCGTGAAGCGGAGTCGCACTGGCACTGACCCATCGCCTGGTCCCATTGCTGTCGCGCACGATCATTTCCTGGTCGTTGACGACTTCACCGTGCAACATCGCACGCGAAACCGGATGCAGTTCAGGGGAACAAAGTGAACCGTCGGGCAAAAACATCGCACAATGGTTGGCGCGTATCGCCGAAGCACTGCTGCCCCAAACCCGGTGCTTGATTCCCAAAAGATCCAGCGCAGCATCGTTGGCAAAGCGAATGGAAAAATCGGGGGCCCCCGCAATCAGGATTCCGGAAGGAGACTGCGCGAGGGCTGATTCGAGGAATTGTCTGGACTCCTGTGCCACCGCCTCAGCCCGTTCACGGTCCGCAACCTCGCGGGCGATCTGTTCAACCGACCGTTCGAGCTCTTCGCCCATTCGGTCAAAGGCCCGCGCGAGGTCACCCAGTTCGTCTTTGCGTTCACTGCCGATTCGATATTGCAAGTTGCCTTTGCCAAACTCGTCGACCGCCGTCATCAACGAACTGATCGTGCCTGTGATTGACCGTGCCATCAGGACATAGCATCCAACGAATGCAAGCAGCGCCGCAGCAATTTTCAACAGCCGCCCGTCCCACGGCCGTTCACCACTTTCCATGGCGTGCCAAATGCCGAAGCTTGCGACCAAAGTCAGCAAACCGCACAGCAGGACCAGTCCAAAAAAGAGTTTCTGCTTGACCTTCATTTACCGGTTCCGGCGACGATTTTCCATGCGAAACAACTGCCGTCCAATGACAACGGGTTGCTTTCGTGCAGGGAAAAGTAGGACGAAAACCGGCGATTCACATGCTGGATTGCCGAGAAACCCAGGCGTAACACCGAACAAAACCACCCAGCTCTGGCAGATGTCCTACAACCGGCAAATTCGGACACAAAGTTCTCGCCGCGCTACCTGTTCGGAACGGGATCACGGGAGATGGCGGGAACCCCCTTTCAGAAAATCCATCGACTTGTAACTTGCGATCGTTTATGCGACCGTTCAATTGTTCCTTGCGCGTCCGAGTCCGGATCGACCGGGTCAAATCCAAACAACCCGGCTTTGTTCCGTTGATGAATTCGCGTCCGG
>JAYVKA010000072.1:0-5004 GCA_043768885.1 Planctomycetota bacterium | reverse complement strand
GTTCGCGGGCCGGTATTTGCCAACGTGATTTTGGCAGATGAGATCAACCGCACGCCACCAAAGACCCAGGCGGCGCTGCTCGAAGCCATGCAGGAACATCAGGTTACCGCAGCCGGGACGCGATACAAATTGCCGGAGCCGTTTTTTGTGCTGGCAACGCAAAACCCGATCGAAATGGAAGGAACCTATCCGCTTCCCGAAGCCCAACTCGACCGGTTCATGTTCAACGTGCATATCGACTATTTGCCGACCGAAGACGAGGTTCGCGTCGTCCAGAAAACGACTTCGGAGCAAAACGAGAAAATCGAAACGCTGTTTTCCGCTGCGGACGTTTTGTCGTTCCACAAAACGGTTCGAAGGGTTCCAGTGGCCGAAGAACTGGTTCGATACGCGGTGAAGCTGGTCGATGCCAGCCGCCCCGGCCGCCCCGGCGCTCCGGATTTTGTGAACAAATGGGTCAACTGGGGAGCCGGTTTGCGCGGTGCACAATATCTCGTTCTCGGGGCCAAAGCCCGGGCTCTGCTCGGTGGACGCTCCCACGTAAACCTGGAAGACATCCGCGCCCTGGTCTATCCGACGCTGCGCCACAGAATTCTTCCCGGTTACCGCGCCGAAGCCGACGGAGTCGACGTCGAACAAATCATCGACCAGTTGCTGGATCATGTGAAACCCAATTAGCTAAAGGGGTCACTGGCCCGCCCACCTGTAATGCCTGAAGCAAATTTCACTTTGAATAAACAGGAATCCTCCGAACAAGTCAGTTGGCCGAGGGGGCCTTCGTTTGTTGATTCGGAAACGGTACTTCGGATCACCAACCTTGAATTGCGGGCCAAGGTGATCGTCGAAGGGTTTATGTCGGGTTTGCACCGCAGTCCCTATCACGGATTTTCAGTCGAATTTTCTGACTATCGGCAATATTCGCCGGGCGATGATCTGCGGCATTTGGACTGGAAGCTTCTTGCCCGATCGGACCGGCTGTATATCAAACGCTTTGAAGACGAAACGAATCTGCGGTGTTTCCTGCTGGTCGATCTCAGCCGCTCGATGGGGTTCGGGACAACCGGGTTTACGAAGGCCGAATACGCGAGAACAACTGCAGCGACGCTCGCATATTTTCTATCGTTGCAACGCGACGCGGTCGGCCTCGTTACGTTTGACGAACACGTTTCCGATTACCTGCCACCGCGGTTTCGGCCCGGTCATTTGCGTCGAATCATGATGTGTCTGGAGCGGGCGACGGCGGGAACTTCGACCAGTCTTTCCCGGCCGCTGGAACATATCGCCGAGACGTTGTCAAAACGCGGGTTGATCATCCTGATTTCCGACTTGCTCGCCCCGACCGAAGAGCTGACCCAACAGTTGGCTTATCTCCGTTCGATGGGGCACGATGTAATCCTGATGCGGATCCTTGACCCGGCCGAAATCGATTTCAAATTCAGTTCTGCGTCGATGTTTCATGATCTGGAAACCGGCAAGGAGATTTACGTCGATCCGGATACAATTGTCTCTGATTACAAAAAACGGTTCGCCGAACACGCTGCGACGATCAAGCAGTGTTGTGACGACCAGGGAATCGACTTGTTCCAGATCACGACATCCGAGCCGTTGGAGAAATCGCTGTTCAGTTTGATGCAGGCCCGTGCCCAACGCGGACGATCGGTCAATCGCGGGCGCAAGGCAGGAGGCCGCAAATGAGTGTGATGGCCTGGCTGTTTGGACTGGGGGCGCTCTCGATTGCGTTTCCGTTTCTGTTTCACCTGATCCGGCGAACGCCCAGGGGCCAGGTTGAGTTCAGTTCCTTGATGTTTCTGAAGCCGTCTCCGCCGCGACTGACTCGCCGCAGCCGTCTCGAAAATCTGTTGCTGTTGTTACTCCGGGCGGCTGCAATCGTCCTGATCGCAGCGGCGTTTATGCGTCCGTTTCTTCGGGACAACGCGATTCTGGATTTTTCGGATTTGCCGGGCCGAACCATTGCCGTCGTGCTCGATACGAGTGCGAGTATGAAGCGGGGGGACCTTTGGACTCAGGCTTTGCAACGGGTCCAGAAAATTGCAGAAGAGGCCGGCGAACAGGACCAGATCGCAATCTATGGCTTTGATTCGGATCTGGAATTGATCCGGCCGGCCGGGCCCAAGTTCCCGCCTGCTGATTTCCTCAACCAGTACCAGCTGGCCGAAGTAAAACCGGGCTGGGACCGCTCGGATCTCGGTTCGGCACTCGTGACGATTGCCGACCAACTGGAATCGGACAACGACAAGAACAAGGCCGATGCGAAGCTGCAAATCGTGGTGATCAGCGATATGCAGTCCGGTTCCGCGACCGCCGCACTTCAGAATTATCAATGGCCGGCAACCGTGATGGTCGACTTTGAACAAGTCACACTGAAGGACTCGACGAACGCGACTCTGGAACTGCTGCCGGCCGACGAAGCTGACCCGGAAGCCCTTCGCGAAAATGTCATCGTTCGCAACTCGGCCAATTCCACGACCGATCAGTTCACAGTTGCCTGGTCAGGCGGAGAAGCGTTGACGGTTCCGTTCCATGTTCCTCCCGGATCGACACGCATCCTGCGAGTTCCCCGCGATGGTGCGTCGCAGAAATCGGAGCGGCTGGTGTTGAATGGGGACCCTGCTGATTTCGACAACCAGTTTTTTGCCGTGCCGCCGAATCAGCAAGTTGTAACGATCGCCTACCTCGGTGATGAACCGGCCGATGACCCGGAACAGATGCTGTATTATTTTCAGCGCTGTTTGCCGGAGACTCCGACGCGGGTCGTCAATCTTACGCAACACGATTCGGCTCAACCTTTTACGGTCGCTGCCGTCGCTGCTCCCGAACTGGTTGTCGTAACGCGGGAGTTGACGCCGACAGAACGGGATGCGATCGAAGCTTGTCTGGCAATATCCGCTACCGTTTTGTTCGTCTTGAGTCAGGAGAGCGTGATCGGTTCGACTGTCAGGTGGACTGGTGTCAGCGAAGACGCCCGCTTCACCACCGATTCGGCGAGTAACTACGCGATGCTGGGTGAGATCGATTTTGGACACCCGCTGTTCGAACCGTTTGCGGGGCCGCGATTCAATGACTTTACGCAAATCCGCTTTTGGAACCATCTCCGATCAAAGGCTTCGGACAACATGGAGATCATTGCGAGCTTTGACGATGAGTCGCCTGCGGTTTGGCACCGAAAATCGGTTGATGCGAAGGGCGATATTTTTGTGTTGGCTGCAGGCTGGCAGCCTTCTCAGAGCCAGCTGGCACTGTCGAGCAAGTTCCTGCCGATCATCAACCGCTTTGTCGAATTGGCGGCCCGAACTCCCCAAGTCACCGAATCGCTTGTGATTGGACATCCGGTTTCCTTGCCCGCGGGATACAATCGGATGGCCAATCCGGATGGAGCCATGATTGACCTCGACCCGGCCCAACCGGTTCACGAACAGATCGCGGGACCAGGGATTTACCGCTTCAACAATTCAGCCGATGCGACTTCGCCTGAAATCAGTCTGGCGGTAAATCTTGATCCGGCAGAAAGCAACACCGACATTATGCCACTCGAGCAAATCACTGCATTCAACGTTGCGGTTGGTCGTCACGTTGATGCGAAAACGGAAATTGAAACGCAGCGCAAGTTGCACGATGTGGAACTGGAGAGCCGGCAGAAGCTGTGGAAGTTGCTGATCGTTGCGGCGGTCGGGTTCCTGATCGCGGAAACGTGGCTGGCCGGGCGGACTGACCGCATCGGTGCCAAAAACAACCGGGCCCCTTTGGAAGATGCAGCATGAGCAGTGCAGCGCAAAAACCCCGGATCAATACGACGCTTGAACAGCACCTGATGATTGTCGTCGGGCGGGAACGATTGAGGCGAATTCTCGCTTTTCTTGCCGTCGCCTGGATCGGCGTTGCGATTGCTGCTGTGGTCATGTTGGTTATCAACCGTTCGGCCGCGACTTCGATCGACGCGTTTGTACCCAACGCCTGGATGTGGCTTGGTTTGGCAGCCGTCACTGTCACATTTTTCGCGATTGGCTTGGCCATGTTGACTGGAAAATCGGTGAATCAGATCGCGCACAAGATCGAACGCGACTTTCCCGATCTCGATTCAGTCCTGATCACGGCCATGGAGCAGCGAAATACGAAAGATCAACCACTGGGATTCTTGCAGCAAGACGTCATTCGGCGGGCAGTCTATCACGCGTATCGCAACGACTGGAAAACGATCATTCCCAGCTGGCAGATTATCTGTTCGTCGGGAGCGGCGCTTGCCGGGCTGGTGGGATTGGCGATTGGCGGAGTGACGCTGCTGTTGATTGAGCGACCTCCGGCGAACCCTTCGATTCACACGTTCGATGAAGTCAAAATTTCCACGGCCCCCCAATACAACGCGTCGATCGTTCCGGGCAACAGCGAGATCGAGCGGGGAACAAGTTTGTTGGTGCTGGCCCAGTTCGAACCCGATGTGCCGCCCCGGGCCACCCTGTCGTTCACGACTGCTGACGGAGCCGAAAAAAATGTGGTGATGACCAAGAGCCTGGACGATCCGGTCTTTGCCGGTCGGATGTCCCAGGTCAAAGAACCCGTGACCTACCGCGTGTTGTTCGACGATCGGACTTCGGAAGAGTTCACCGTCACGGTCTTCGATTTCCCCGCGCTCATTCGCAGCGACGCCGATTTGGCCTTTCCCGAATTCACGAAGCTTCCGGAAAAACAGCTCCAGGATGTTCGGCGAATTTCGGCAGTTGTCGGTACCGAGGTAACACTCAGGTTTTTCGTGAACAAACCGCTCGAAGCAGCGACGTTGACTCGCGATGGTGCCGACGAGGGTGACGATATCACACTTGTGCAGAACGGAAACGATCCGTTGCTGTGGGAAACCACTTTCACGATTGAACAAACCCGAAAATTTCGCCTGGCACTGACCGACGACAAAGGCCGCGAGAACAAATCGCCACCAGGCATCACGATCAACGCACTCGAAAATCAGCCACCGAACCTGAAACTGGTCGAACC
>JAYVKA010000071.1:0-9910 GCA_043768885.1 Planctomycetota bacterium | reverse complement strand
AAAACCTTGTCGAGTTCGCCCGGAGCGTATCACCGGAAACAAATGCCGACGCTGCGAAGGCCGTGTTTTGGTCTTTCGTTGCGGGGTTTGCCGAAGGCTTTGTTCCCAACTTTATCGACAAAGTTGCCAAAGAAACCGCACATGCGCCCATCAGCGATCATCCGGTGCAGGAATAAAAAGTGTGACAAAAGCTGGGCGCACCAGAAAAACGTTGCCGGCGCAGGTGCCCGTTCGGATCATCTGATTATTCCTTTTGGAACTGCCTGTCAGGAGAATTCTTCAACTATACAAGTGCGCGGCGACGTCCCGACCCGGCAAACACGCAAAGGAGCAGCATCGCCACCACCGCCGAACCCGGCTCAGGAACCGCCATCAAACCTCCGCCACCGCTTCCGCCACTTCCATAATTCCGCATCGCCAACGGACCCGGCCATGCCGGCATCGTCGTATCACCAAAGATGAAATCAAAAATCCCGGTCAGCCCCAAAATGGCTGCCGGGATTTTACCGATTCCTGAAACCATGAGCCAATCAATTTCCGCTGGAACTGCTGCTAAAAAACGATTTGCCATTGCCGACCAGCGGAGTCGGATCCCGCTCGAAAGTTTCGCTGGCCATCAACGGATGCTGCATGCAAAACTGGTGATCCGTCAGAACTTGTCTACGAATCATCGAATCAAAAACACTGCCGCCCTGGCCAGCGACAAGTTGCAAATTGCCGCGGGTCATCTGGCCAGCCTGATTCATCATGGCTTGCATGTCAGGCATCGACATTCCACCCGGAAAAAGACCTCGCGAATCGATTTGGTCAGCGGCGAATCCAAAATTCGCCAGTCGTTGCCGATGACTGTCGATGACGATCGACTCGGAGTTCGATGCCGAAGATCGACTGGAATCCTTTTTCAACTCTTCGAACAGGTTTTTGGCGAAACCCAGTTCCTCAACCAGGTCTTCCGGAGCAACGAATCCCGAAACGACGTGAAAAATTTCTCCGTCCGGTGTCAGGAAAAGGGTTTGCAAATTCTGCGGGCCATTGCCGCGAATGCACGTTCCGGCCGGATCGTTGGGGCTGTGACGGATGGACTGGCCGGCAGTCGGGTCGCCTTCGGTGCTGGTGTGAAAACAAACAAAATCGCGATCAAGAAGACTGCAAACTTCGGGCTGTGAGAACGACACGGTCCTCATGGTGTGTCCCGCGCTTCACATAAACCCGGTCATGTCTCCCAGCACGCGAAACCAGACCAGCGGTTTGTCGTCCTGCGATCCATCTTTTCCAGTGGCGATCTTCCTCGCCTGCGATTCGTTGTCGAACCAGCGAACTCCGTGAACCCGATCGGCCTGGCCGTTGGCTGCACTGGTTCCAATGTTGGCGACAGAACCGGGTTTCCTGAAGTCGGATCCTGTAATGGATTCACCCTTGCGTCCGGCGAGCAATTGTTTGCTCAACAATCGCTCAACCAGTCGGATGTCCGCCGGGTGCAATTCGTTGGTCGCAACGTCACGTGTCGTTCCGTTGGCGAGTTCCACCTTCAAGACACCAGCCTGAAAATCCCACGACAACGGTTTTGCTTGAATCGGCTCCTCGCCTGTCTTCAGCCGAAACTGCTCCAGCTCCTGGCCGCAAGCAACCGCTCCGGGTACCACCATTGAGACACACAACAATAAAGATTGCCAAATTCGCATCACACTTACCTCACTGATTCTGTTAAGAAAATCTGCCCCGATACCGTTTGTTTTTTGTTAACGCCCCATTCGGAGTTGCTGCATCGCGCGGTTGAATTCTTCCGGCATCGTAAATCGCATTTCCAGTCCGTTATCATTGATCATCCCCGAAAACGCTGACGCCGAGTTGCTGTTGCCTGACGGCAGACCAGGCCGATTGTTTGTCTCAGGCAATTGTCCAGTCATCCCCTGCGATCCGGACCCCAAAACACCTTTTCCGTTTGGCATTTGACCCATCATCCTTCCAAACATGGGGCCAAACATTTTTTGTTGGGCTTCGAAAAACTCTTCCGGCGACGTAAAGCGTTGTTCCTGGCCGTTGACGTTCAGCGCTCCCGAAAAAGCTGACGAGTTGTTTCCGTCGGCTCCCTGGCCCATCCCCTTCATCATCTGTTCCCGAATGCGATTGAACTGTTCCATCATTTCTGCTGGCGATGTCGGATGAACCGACTGGCCATTGATATTCAAGTCCGTGTTGGTGGCAGAACTCTCGAGATTGTCCATCATCCCCTGCCACTGCTGCGGGAACTGTTTGGGGTCTTCGCGAATCATTTCCCGGGACGTATCGAGCACCTGGGCAAAAACAGTCGGCGAAGAAACTCTCAGCGGACGACCCGCTGCATCAACGAGGCTGTTGAATTCCCCTTTTTCATTCAGGGCCACCGCCGTTGCGGGTTGTTGCGAGTCGGCTTGCCAGGCCGGACCAAAAATTCCCCTGTCCATACCGCCTGCTGCGAGCGACAGTTCTTCATCGTGATCGTTGGACCACGGCCGGGCCTGCAACTCGCCCCGTTCAATCTGAACCACCGTCCCATCGGCGGTACCAACATCGATAAACGCCAACATGTCGTCGCGGCCCTTCAAACGCACCGTGGGCGTCGAGATCGAAAACTCTGTCTCACCTGCGACGGGCTGAATCCGAAAACGGCCTTCATCGACACGCACACGACGCGGTGATTCCAAAGTCATGATTGCCGGGCCCTGAAACACCATCTCTGTCCCATCATCGAGAACCAGTTCGGCAATTCCGGACCGCAATTTGTACTCGGCTGGAAACGAAATTTCATCAGCCGGTGTTCGGTCCCATTCGCTTTCTGGCGTGTATCGAATTCCTGCCAATCCGCGCACGGTTCTCACACCTGTTCCCGATTCCGATTCAACAGCCTCCCCTGCTGGCGATTCAACTTCATTCTCTGCCAAATGATTTTCAACGCCGTCATGAATCATTGAGGGCTGTTCGTTTCGTGGCTCAACTTCGCGATTCGGCGAACCAGCAGTCGACAGCGAATTGTCCGCCGTTCGCGGATACCACATCCAAGTACCGAATCCAACCAGCGCCAGAACAGTTGCGGCAGCGAGCCCCCCCCACATTCGTCCAAACGACTTCGTTTTTCGATTGGGCTTGCTGCGCCGCAACCGCTCCAGTGGACTGGCAACTTCCAGGCCTGGAGCCAGTATCGTGGCCATCGGTTCCGTTTCCACCTGGGACGCCATGCAACGTTTTGCAAACTCGGCTCCCGTGGCTTCAATTCGGTGCAACACCAGCAAATCAGCGTGCAACTCCTGGTCTTCGCACAAAAGTCGGGCCATATGGCTGTCACCCCGGCGGGCTGCTTCCAACTCCAAAGTCGCCGGGCCGGAAAGCGGGTTGCCTTCCATTTGACGGGCTTGCATTTCCAACAGTCGTGTATCGTTCATTTTTTCTTCTCAAGTTGTCGGCGAATACATTTTCCCAAACCGCGGCGAATTCGCGTCAGCATCATTCGCACTCCGCTACTTCCCTTGCCCAACCTCGCCGCAATCAGTTCTGACGATTTTCCCTGCCGATAAAACTCTTCAACAATCTCCCGATGTTCCGGCTGCAACAAATCCAGACAATGCTGAAGCGCCCTCAAGCGGAACTCGCCATCTGTAATTCTGTCGTCGCTTGCGTTGTCGCCAGATTGTTTAATCGACGCCGCATCGGCAATCTCGTTCATGCTCCCCGTCGAAACCGCCTGCCGGGAATTTTTTCGCAGCCAGTCGATGGCCTTGTTTCTGGCAACCTTTTGCAACCATGCCGTCGTCGAATCGATCCCGCCTTCCAACTTCAGTCCGGTTTTTTGTTCCGCAAACTGAAACCACGCGACAAAAACTTCCTGGGCCAGATCGTCCACAATTTGCGAATCAAAAACCAGCCGCGAAATTTGCCACCGAACCAAAACCTGATGCTCCAGCACAACCGCTTCACGGCGATCGGGTCCAGGGTCGGATTGGTCGCTGTCTTTCACGTTTCAAACTGCCATCGAAACAAAATTTCGATCAGCCGGAACGCACTAGCGTCCGGTTCACATTTGCCCTAAAGGAACCGGACGCTAGTCCGTTCCGGATGATTTGTCTTTGCCGTTCATTGAACTGTATTGGGTCAGAACAAAAGTCGATTGCGCCCACAAGGTGCAACGAAAAAAACAAAAAAACGTCCAGAATAGGCATTTCTCGGGCAAAAAACGGCCGAATTCGTACAAAGTCTTCCATTTATTCGCCCGGATCCTTTTTGCCTAAAAGATTCTCTGCCCAGTCGTTGTGAAAAACACCAGTCGGATCTGCTTTGCCAACCTGCTCCGCAAACCGGGCCCAATTCCCGTAGTTTTCCAACAACTCATCCGCCACGATGTCATTGAACTTGCCCCAGTGAGCACGGGCTCCAAACATCCGGATCGAACTACGAGCCAACAATCGGGCGAACTGAAAAAATCCGTCTCGCGCGTGGGGATGCAAATAACAAATCAGGCTGACCGCATAACCCGGCTCGTCCCACCCGGCCGTCATCGAAATCAGCGTCTCATCGGGCAGGACTTTGCGGATACAAATCGGATAGTGATGGGTGTACTTGCCTTGCAACGAATCGACTTCGCCCTGAAAACCCGCTACACCCAGTTGCTCATCAAACCGGCTTGTATCGATATCTTGTTCGCCCGAAGCGATTTGCAATAACTTCTGGACCCACTCCAACATCCCCTCAAGGTGACTTCGGCGAACAAACATCTCGATTTCGATATGCCTGAACATCTCATGCTGCATCGTCAGTATCCGTTCAGACCGGTCAATCACCCGCCAATTCCGAATTACAAACAACGGAATAATATTTCGAAACAAAAACTTGATCAAACTGCGAAATCGACAAATCAAAGCCGACAAAATAATCAGATGCATTCCGATGTCGAAGATCAGGTGAAAATACCAGCCGAACAACCTCGAATATCGCTTGCTCGCCTCCGGCCCGGTCACTTCACGACGGTGTTGGCCGATAAAATTCCATTTCCACGGAATTTGATAGAACTGTTGAAGTGGATACTCCTGCTCGCAGGCAATCACTTCATCCAGCGTTTTGTGTTGTCGAAAATGTTCTTCGATCAAATATTGCGGCCGGATTTCCAGATCGACACTAACGACAATCCCCATGCACCCCAAACTGCAACGCGCCGCGAGCAACTCCTCGCCTGAATCAATGGTACGGACATACGGTTTGCCTTCGCCATCAAACTGAACGACGCGCATGGCACGAACATAGTGCGACAACGAGTTGCGACCTGAGCCGTGTGTGCCCGTCGCAATCGCACCGGCAATCGATTGCTCATCAATCAGGCCGAGTGATGGCAATGTCCGGTCACCAAGGCGGCGTAGTTCGGAAACAATTCGCTTTACCTGCGTCCCGGCTCCGACACGAGCGAACTTCGCTCCGGCCTGTTCGATCACCTCGACGCTGTCGAAATCGCGCAAGTCCAGCAACACGTCGGGCGTCTCAACCGCAGCACTCCACGAATGCAGTCGCCCCATCACGCGAATTTTTCGGCCACGCGATCTCGCAAGAATCTGCAGCAGTTCGTCTTCGTTCGCCGGTCGATAAATCTCCGCCGGTTTGAACCGGACGTTTTCGCCAAAGTTCCAAACTTCGCCGCGTTTTTTGGATTTGTAAGGAAACGGCATTCGTTCGCCCGGTAATTCTTAGCGGTAACAACGAGGCGTCAATGTGTAACGGTTCGACTCGCCACATTAACATATTTCAATCCCCTATGATGGAACCATTCACCGGCACCCTCGTTCCAGGGCTCCGCCCTGGAATGCAATGCCCCGCAGGCTCCGCCTGCCGACATCAGGAGATGTGAGGCAGAGCCTCAGCTGCTTTGTGTTACAAGGCAGAGCCTTGTAACAAGTATTTCAACGTCGAGGCCATTTTGATCCAACGAGTTTTTTTCCTGGCGATCGTCGCTGCCGCGCTGGTCACGCTGATCGTGATCAGCCAGTTGCGATCCAGTGCTCACTACGTTTCGGGAGTGATCGAAGCCGATGAGATCCGGCTGGGGTCGCGAGTTGGCGGGCGAGTTAAATCGGTGCTCGTCGCCGAAGGGGATTCGGTCACTGCCGGCGCTGCACTAGTCGAGTTTGAACCATTCGATTTGAACGAGCGGGAACAACAGGCGGTGTCGCTGCTGGCCGAACGGGAAGCGGCACTGAACCTCCTTTCAACCGGCATGCGCACCGAAGAAATCGAACAGGCCAAAGCACGCTTTGATCGGGCCGCCGCCCAGCTGAGTCTGGTCCAGGCTGGCCCGCGTGCCGAAGAGATCGCCGCCGCCGACAACCGCATTCAGGCCGCCAGCGCCGAATCAAGGCTGGCCAAAAAAGAATACGATCGCGTCGTCGAACTGTTTCAATCCAACGCCCTTGCCAAAACCGAATTCGACCAGGCCAGCGAAAGAATGGCTGCGGCAGCTGCCCTGCTGGAAGTCCGCCAAAACGAGTTGCAAATTCTGAAGTCGGGTTCGCGCGAACAGGAAATCCAAATCGCACAGGCGAATGCCGAAGAAGCTCGCCTGGCGTGGGAACTGGCCAAACAGGGTTTTCGCAAGGAGCAAACCGAGCAAGCCGTCGCTGCCCGCAATGCCGCCCAAAGCGCACTCGACGCAATCCGGCAACAGAAAAACGAACTGACCATTCGGGCATCATCCGACGGCTCGATCGACGCGCTCGATCTGCAGCCTGGCGACCTGGTCCCGCCCAATGCGCCGGTGCTGACCATGCTTTCCACGAATGAGTTGTGGGTTCGAGCCTACGTGCCACAACGGTTTATGCAAATCCAGGTCGGCCAAACGGTCCGCGTCACGATCGACAGTTTTCCCGGCACCGATTTTCAGGGAACGATCACCTTCATCTCCAGCCAGGCCGAGTTCACACCCAGCAATGTTCAAACCCCTGACGACCGCGCGAAACAGGTTTATCGAATCCGCGTCAGGATTCAATCGGGCGAACATTCGCTCCGCCCTGGCATCACCGCCAACGTCTGGCTTGATTCACTCAGCCAATCGAAACAATTCAAGCCCGAAGCGCTAGCGAGTGAACCGGCATTCCGGACTGGCATTCACTCGCTTGCGCTTCGGGCTGGTAGTTCCCAGGAATCGATGCGATGACCGCACCCGTCATCCAGGTCGAAAACCTCTCGCGCCGTTTCGGAACCCTGGTAGCGGTCGATGACGTTTCGTTCAACGTCCGGCGCGGCGCGATTTTTGGTTTGCTCGGCCCGAACGGCAGCGGCAAATCCACCATCATCCGAATGTTGCTCGGCATCTTGCCCCCATCATCGGGCTCGGCAACGGTTCTCGGAATGGATGTCGTCCGTGACGCCGAATCGATCAAGCCCCGCATCGGATACATGTCGCAGCAGTTCAGTCTGTACGCCGATTTGTCCGTCCAGGAAAACCTCGATTTCTACGGGCGGATCTATGGCCTGGGAAAACAGCGACTCGCCGCCCGCCGAAGCGATGTTGTCGAACTGACAGGTATCGGTGATCGAATGGCACAAGCGGCCGGCACTTTGTCGGGCGGCTGGAAACAGCGGCTCGCACTCGCTTGTTCCCTGATACACGAACCCGACATGATTTTTCTCGATGAACCCACAGCTGGCATTGATCCCGTCGCCCGCCGCGAGTTGTGGGATCTGCTGTTTGAGCTTTCCGGCCGCGGAGTCACGTTGCTCGTCACGACGCACTACATGGACGAAGCCGAACGCTGCACCGACGTCGGCTATCTATACATGTCGAAGTTGCTTGTTCTTGGAAAACCGGATGAATTGAAACGACTTCCGCAGGTCACTCCACCAGGCATGCTGCGATACGATTTGAAAGTCGCCGAGCCAACTCGCCGTCTGTCTGTGCTGCGCAACATTGCAGGAGTCGAAGACGCAACGCTGTTCGGCGAACGAATCCATTTGCTGGTCGATCAAAAAGTGCAGACCGCCGATTTGTCGTCTGGTCTGTCGATCACTAACGCGGAAATGGAAATCGCCCCGGCTTCGCCAACACTCGAAGATGTCTTCGTAACGCTTACTCGCTTGGCCGATGAACAGGGAACCAGCTTTCTGCACAAAACCGATGAACCCAATTCGGTAGCGAAAGGGCGAAAGCCCTCCGGTGATGATGCATCACTTGGCGCACCGGAGGGCTTGCGCCCTTCCGCTACAACAAAAGACTTTCTCGCTGTCCGCGGGGCTCCCGACCCACCCTGCCGCACTCCTGAACATTCGCCTCCCACCAAACCGACCCTCCGAAACCGCTCAGGCCTGAACGGACTTTGGGCGATCCTCGTCAAAGAGTTCTTCCACATCCGCCGCCAGCCGACGACGTTGTTTTTCATGTTTCTGGTCCCCGTGATCCAGACAGTCATTTTTGGCTACGCGATCAACACCCAAATCGAGAACATCCCGACCGTTGTGCTCGACCACGACGGACGGGTCCAGTCGCAATTGCTGCTGGAAAAATTTCTCAACACGCGGCGATTCAAACTTGTCGAACGGGTTTTCAACCAGACTGATTTCGACCGGGCCATGCAGTCCGGCCGCGCGCAAGTCGGCATTATCGTCCCGCCAAACTTCAGCGAGCGGTTGTTGATGGGTGAGCAGGCGCTGGTGCAGGTCCTGATCGACGGCAGCGATTCCCAGGTGGCATCGACGGCACAGAGTACGGCGCAGCTGCTCGGCCAAACCGTTTCGATTCAGATGGCACGAGCCAAAGGCGAATCGTTGCAGCTGGCACCAGCCCGTGATCCGGAAGGGGGAGTCGTGCTACCGATCGAAGTCCGCACGCGATTGCTCTACAACCCCGACCTCGACAGCTCGCATTTTTTCGTCCCCGGCCTGGTTGGCGTCATCCTGCAACTGGTTACGTTGTTTCTGACATCGTTCGCCGTAGTTCGTGAGCGGGAACTGGGAACGCTCGAGCAGTTATTCGTCACACCGGTTGGCCGAACCGGGTTGATGATGGGCAAGTTGCTGCCGTACGCGATTGTCGGGATGGTCGAAGTCCTGATCATGTTGGCAGTAATGATCTACGTTTTCGGCGTTCCGATCAACGGAAGCATCGTACTGTTATTTTGGCTTTCCCTGTTGTTCACGGTCTGCTCGCTCGGCCTCGGCTTGTTCATTTCGACGATTGCAAGAACGCAGCTGGAGGCATTCCAGTTCGCCTTCATCATCATGCTCCCGTCGATCCTGCTTTCCGGGTTCGTATTCCCCCGCGCCGAGATGCCGTTGCCGATCTACATCGCATCGTTCGCTTTACCGGCGACGTATTTCATAGAAATCCTCCGAGGCATCATCCTCCGCGGCGCAGGCCTGGAAGACCTCTCCGCCTCCGTAGTCGGCCTCTCGATCTGCTGCATCGTCGTCCTGACCGCCAGCATCGTCCGGTTTAGAAAACGGTTGGGGTAGCGAACGTTGAAGCATTGCTTTGGCAAGGCTTAAAATTTACGGGCGATTTCGTATGCTGCTTTCCTTTGTGCTTCAAATATTCCTCCCATTTCCCGAGTTCGGGCGAAGCAACAAAATCTGCAAACGCAGGTTGGTTAAGAAAATCGCTCCATTCGACTTCGAAACGGGAATCAATTTGAATCAGGCAATTGAGTACGCGCAGGGAGTCCTTTCTTTGAAGCAGCATTTCCAGCAATACCCAATGTATTTGTTCAAACTCGGGAGCAAGTTCGACCGTTTTGAGAGCCAGTTCTTCAGCCTCGTTCAGATTACCTTGTCCCTTCAGAAACTCACAGCGGTAGATGTTTAGATAAACATCGCCGCCGACCGCCTGGTCCAACGCATCGACTGCCGCCAACGCCTTGTCGTACTCTCCCTGTTGCGGGCGAATTTGCATTTCCAGAAAAGC
>JAYVKA010000070.1:0-8691 GCA_043768885.1 Planctomycetota bacterium | reverse complement strand
GTTTTTTGGACGCATTCCAGGGGAATTTAATAAACGGAAATACGGTTATCGACCAATTGCTGGGACGCGACGAAGATGGTTTGCGGGAGACTGTTGCTGGCTTGAGAGACGAGTTCAGTTTCGTCACCCGTTTTGGCGGCAACTATGCCTTGTATATGCGCAACACGGGTAGCTTGAATGTAGAAATGATCGCGGCTGGCTCTTCCGATGCGCCCAATATTTACATCGAGACGATAGGTGCTGCCTCCGACCTGACTATTTCCGGTGTGGTTATGACTTCCAGCACCAATCCCGATTTTCAGGAAGGTGGGATGGTGCTGATCGCGGGTAGTAACCTTCAAATCACACCGACCGGTATGTTGGTAACTGAACTTGCCGGTTCCGGGGCATCGTTTGACCAGGTGATCCGATTCGTCGATTTGAATGCGACATTTTTTAATGGTGGAGAGGGATTTGGTGTTGAAAAAACAACTACCCGACAAGTCCTTCCGGATGAGCCTGGTGCAGCAGGCGGAGTGAATTTTGAGACGCACATTTTGCAACGCGTTGCCTTGCAGTTTGGCCGGTTGGGTGAAGCCGGCTTCCTGTCCATGATTGGTTATGCGGACGGACGGATTCAGAATTTCGATTCTGCCGGTGAGCTGGGTACATCGCCGATTCTCGGTGGCATGAGTACACCCATCACTGCCAAAGCCAACACGACGATGGATGTTGGACTGCTCGTTCGGGAAGAAGCATTCAGTTCTTTCTTTCTTCGGACGAATCAGGCGATGCCGACCTTTGCTGTTGTGCGCCGTGCCGCTGACTTTTTTATGTTTGGAAACGGTGGTACCCAGGATTTAGCTTCGGCCATCCAGACCAACGACTCGGCGGTTGCAGCGGACACGATCAACAATGTTCTCAGCCAGGGAGCCGGCGCGGGAGGCGTGATTCCCAATGAGCCAATGCCAGATTTGCCTCCAGGGGCGATTCCGTTGCCGCCCCCGGTTCTTATCGATCAGCCGTTGGTGCCGACAGCGCCGCCGATTGAACTTGCGATTCAGCCTGAAAAGATCGCTCAGGTCATTATCTACCGGATCAGCGACAATCAGTTTGAGGATTTGAATCACGACGGACAAGTGGATGAGGCCGAGCTTCCGAGTTTTTCGGATGTCAAAGAGAGTTTGACAAACAGCGAGCTTGTTGGCAACGTCGAAAATGAAGACGGTGGTTTGCCAACACAGGAAAACATTGAGTTGGCAAAACAGAAATTGCAGAGTGATCCGACACAGAAGACCGGTGCTTATGCTGTCATCGAAAAAGGAATCAACGGCGAGATTACTGTGCGTGAGGTTTTCTCTATCAGGGACTGGGCGGAACAACAGGGGAATTCGGATCAAACCGACACAAACAATGTCGTGCCGATTGTCCCAGACCCTCCGACCAATGACGGAACGAACCCGCCGATTGAGGGCAAGAAGCCTGACGGAACCCAATCTTCAAATGAAGTTGTTCCAGTAGTGCCCGGGTCGGATTCATCCGTTGAGTCACCGGAAAAGGGTGCGGCAGATTCGGTCCTGGTCCCGACCAGCATCGAAATGGGCAAGTCACGATTTTCGGCGGGAAGTCTGGTGGCTGGTTCCCTGTGGATGTTGCGAACCGCACATTCGCGGACGTCGATTGCAGGTGACGCGGCAATCGGGTCTGAGTCCGGAAGCATTGAAGAACAAACTGCAAAACGGGAATTTAGTGCGAGTGCAAGGCGAAGACGGCGAGTGAAACGCCAGCTTTCGCCGACAGTGTGACGAAACAACAAAATCCGGAACGAAGTTCGGAAATACAACTGGAGCGAAGCGATGGGTAAATGCCCAAAGTGCAAAAAGAATGTCAGTCCCAAAGACACCAAATGCAAGAACTGCGGTGTCGCGCTGAATCCCAAAGTCAACAAGCCAGGCGGCACGCTGGATGTTGAACGGGATTTTGATGTTGAAGCGGAAAAGCCGAAGAATGTGGATTTGGTGCCAGTTCCTGTTGCAAATGTTGATTCGAAAAACGGAAAAGACGAAGATCCGAATGCGGGACTTGGCACTTTGGCGACTCCTGAAATGCCTGGCGTTGAACCAGCGCCGATTACATCAGGGGATGTGTCAAAGACCGTGTCGCTGGGCTCACCTGCCACACCCGCAGCGAAATCCACTGATAAAGGCAAGGCGTCGACGGATAACACGGATGACCTCGCGACGTTGGACCTGCCGGTTGATGGTGCCGAGTCAGATTCGGGTCGGGACAGTGCGGACCGGACTCTGGTTGAAGGACAAGACGGTGGTAAGGAATCCGATGCTGCCGGTGGTTCGTCAGAAGGTGGAAGCAAGTCCGGATCAAGCGGGCGAATTCGAAAGATGTGGGAACGTGCGGCGGGGTCGAGCGCGAACCCCATGCACTCCCTGAAAGCCGAGGGCCAGGCAACAGATTCAGTTTTCGAAAGAGTGGCGACCCGAACGGTTGCGAAGAAAACTGCGGATGGCGATGCGCCGGACTATGAGCTGATCAAACAAATCGGCGAAGGAGCAATGGGTGTCGTTTATTCGGCACGACAAAAGGCCATCGGACGCACGGTTGCGATCAAGGCAATCAAGGAGAGCCATCGCAAGAAAGATGACAGTCGCCGCAAATTCTTTTACGAAGCGCAAATCACCGGTGAACTGGATCACCCAAACATTGTCCCGATTCACGAGTTGGGCGCGACCGATGATGGCATGCTTTTCTATTCGATGAAGCTGATTGGCGGCACCGAATGGCAAAAGGTGATCGACAGCAAGACCCGCGATGAAAACCTGGACATCCTGATGAAGATTGCGGACGCAGTCGCGTTTGCGCATGCCAAGCGGGTGATTCACCGCGACATCAAGCCTGAAAACATCATGCTTGGTACCTATGGCGAAGTCTTCCTGACGGACTGGGGATTGGCAGTCAATCTGAGCCGGGACCGAATTTTCACTTTGGGTGGAACGCCGGCTTATATGGCTCCTGAAATGGCCATTCACAAAATCGACCTGATCGATACGACAAGCGATATCTATTTGCTGGGCGGGATGCTGTTTCAGATTGTTACCGGCAGGCCACCCCACGGCGGCAATACCGTCACGGAAGCACTGCGCGCCGCGCATCACAATGAGTTCGCTCCAGTCGAAAAAGAAGATTCGCTGTTGGACATCGCTTTTCGCGCGATGGCGACTCAGCCTGACGACCGGTACGCAACGGTCGAAGCGATGCAGGAAGCAATTCGACAGTATCGACGCAATGCAGAGAGTATTGCGCTGACGAAACGGTCGGAAGAGTCGTTGGTGGAGGCCATCAAGTCAAAGGACTACGAACGGTTTTCGCGAACGATCTTCGGTTTTCAGGACGCCGTCGAGTTATGGCCGGAAAACCGGACAGCGGTCGATGGCATCAAACAGGCCCGAATGGCTTACGGAGAATGTGCGTTCGAAAAAGGGGATTACGACCTTTGCTTGCAGACTCTCGACAAGCGAGTCAAGGATGAGGCAGTCCTATACGAACGTGCGCGGAAGGCAAAGGAAGCCGCTGAAGGGCGAGAGGCCCGTTTCAAGTCACTTCGCCGGGTGTTGGCGGCAGTTGTGATTTTCGCATTAATTGGAATGTCGGGGCTGGCTGCGTTCGCTGGTTGGAAATGGCGCGACGCAATTGCAAACGAAAAACGAGCGGTTGAGCAAACGAAAGTAGCGCAGCTGAACTTCGAAACTGCTGAGGAACAGCGAAAAGTTGCGGTTGCAAACAAGGAAGAGGCGGACAAGCAGACAAGAATCGCTCAAGACAATTTTGAAACTGCTGAAGAACAACGGAAGATCGCCGTTGCGAACAAGGAAGAAGCGGACAAGCAAACAAAAATCGCCAAGGAAAATTTTGAAACTGCTGAAAATCAACGAAAAATTGCCGTTGCCAACAAAGAGGAAGCTGACAAACAAACAAAGATTGCACAAGACAATTTCGAAGCTGCTGAGGAACAGAGAAAGATTGCAGTGGCAAACAGGGTAGAAGCTGACCGGCAAAGACTGGTTGCTGAACGCCGTGCCGCAGAAATCGAGATTGGCAACTACCAATCCAACCTCGCATTGGCCAAAGCAAGAACGGACGGTTTCGATGTCAGAAGTGGCATCAGTTTGTTGGGCGATTTTATTGATCCTGTTACCAATGGCATAAAATCCGATCGGGTAACTTCGCTGCAGAACCAGGGCTTTGTTCCCGAGTTTCGAAACTGGGGAATGAGGCGGACTCAGCTGTTGGCGAATACTGATTTGCCAAGCAGTCAGATTGCCGGAAGCATAACGGCCATGGATTTTGCGGCCGATGCAAATATCGGGATTGCCGGGACCGCTGATGGACGATTGATCGTATTGGGATTGAACTTGGGGCAATTGACTCCACAGGACGGCCCTGAGTTGGACAAACGACCGATTGACAGTCTGGCCATTTCACCCGACGGCAATGAAGTCATTTTCTCAAAGGCTGCTTCCAGTGCCGCCGAAGAGGAAAATGGCAGCGTCTTTGTTTGGAATCGAGCGAGTGGCACTGGGGCAGTTGCGTTAGCGAGCATGCAAAGAAAATCCATTCAGGGAATGGTGATGACCAGTTCGCAAGTCATCGGTGGCATCAATGGCGGCGTTTACGTCTGGGACCGTGGACCGAACTGGTTCAACGAGCAACCACGCCAGATCAGGGATTTGAGAGGTCGCCTGCAATCATTGCAAATCGTCAATGCCAGCCGTGCTTTGGCCGTCTCGGTACTGAACAACAAACTGGAACTATTCGAGTTTGATCCTTCAAAAACTGTCGGACAATCAAGTTCGGATGCGGGCGTTCAGCCCACTCCCGCGCAATCACCCGAGGACGCGAAAAAGCCCGCAAGGGACGCCATGAGTATTCAGTTGCTGCCTGAATCTGTCGCCGCTCTGGCAACCACTGCAGCCTTTTCCGGAAACGGCGAACGACTGATTGTCGGCACTGAAGACGGGAAATTGTATTCAGGCCAATTGATACCTGGCGGCAGTGACTCACTGGTGCAGAACGCAAATCAAACCAGCTACCAATTGGTGGAAATATTGCCTGTAATGCACCGATCCGCAATTCGATCGATCCGAACATTTGCCGATGGAACATTTCTGACGACCGCAGATGAGCCCGTAATTCATGTTTGGAAGCAAAAGCCGGCTACGGTCGCGGCGGGGAGATCGGCCGACGAGTGGGTTCACGACACCCACCTGATCGGTACTTCCGGAAACGTAGCGGCAGCAGTCTTCGCCGGCGAGTCCGGTCGTGTATTGGGTGCCGGTGATGATGGTGAGCTAAAGTATTGGGATATCGGTCGTCAAAAACAGCGAAACCGGATTGAACGGATTGCTGCATCGGATGATTCAATCGAGCGACAGATTGCGCCGGCGACCAGCATTGTCGTCTCAAACGCTGGAGACCTTGCAAAAACAGTCGATTCCAACGGTGTGATTGATTCCTGGGAACTCGACAGTGGAAAGACCGTTTCCAATTCGGATGGCAAACTGCCTGGCAACAAACGGTTTGAGTACATTGGCCACACACCCGGCAGCACATTTATCGATATGGCGATGAATGAGGCGAAGGGAATTCTTGTTACGTCGGCCAATCTGCCTGACTCCAAGAACCCGGAATGGCTGTATTTGGAAAGTGCCGACGATCACAATGTCGAGTTTTGCGTTTGGGATACGCGGACCGGCAAAATGCTGCAGCGTTGGACTGATCGAAATGAAGGCTTCCCTTTCATCTCCATCGTCGATGATGGGCAACAGTTGCTGATCGCCAACCAGAAACAAACAAAGCTGTTTGCCTTGTCTTCTCCTGAAAACACCTCAGAGGCTTCCGGTGAATTGCTCACATTTAATGCTTCGATCGGATTTCCGCATCCATTAAATTCTCGCTGGGCGATGCTTGTGAAAAGCTCGGGCGGGATGTGGATGTACGATTTTGAAAATCCAGACAAAAAAATCCAGTTTGACGAGTTTGTGTTCAAACAAGACGTTCCGATGGCAGGAATCTGGTCTCCCGAGGGCGATCGTTTTTACCTGTTAACGAAGTCGGGAAACATCCGCGGGTTTTCGTGGAATGGTGAACAATTGGAATACGTTGAAAGCGGCTCGAGACCCATTTGGGAGCAGGGCAGTTTGCAGCTTGAAAGAAAATGGCAAATTGACATGGCATTTTCAGGCACTGGCGAGAATCAGCGACTGACGTTGGCTGTTCGGGTTCCAACCAACCCGCTTGGGACCGATGCGTTCCCCGACAAGCCGACACGAACACTTACAATGACGGGTCGGCCAGGAAGGGCAGGCGAAAGGGGAGAATGGGAAGATCCGGTCGCGACTCCGGACTATCAATACCTCACCGTTTCCGACGGTGCCCCTGGACTGGGGAACGGGTTCCGAAGCCTGCTGCCGATTCAAAATTCCAATGAGACCTTTTCCACAAGTTTTGGCGAACAATATTGCGTTGCAACTGAAGTCGGAGCTGTCTATTGCTTCGGCGAGGGGAAAACAGCTCCTGGCTTTGTGTTTGGTCGACCAAGTCCTGTTTCTGTTGCCTCGGATTCGAGGGGAACCGCGATTGCGATGCTTGGACATGACCGTTCGATATGGCAATTGGTCGCCCATTCGACGGGAGCGTTTGATTGGACACCGTTTGGTTTTGCTGATCCCGGCGTAACGGAATTGAGTCTGTCGCCTGGCGGGGACCACATGTTGGCGACAGGTGTCGGCGTCGATGAAAAGCCGTTTGCGCAGGTGCTAGAGTATCCCGGCGGTGGAACCATGGTTCGATTGGACGAAATCGCCGCTGCAATGTGGGATAAATCCGTTACTGGCCAATTAGTCGTCGGTCATTCCGATGGCAGGCTCCAGATGGTTGATACCACAGGAACTTTGGTTCGCGAGCTTCCACCCGCGACGCTATTGTCGGGCGAACGAATCATTGACCTTCACGAATTCATTGAAAACCGGAGCGATGGTCAGACTTCCAACCGCTGGCTGTTGGTCCATTCGGCATCCGCTGACTCCGACGGCATTCAGTTTGTTCCGCTCGAATCCGGCGACCCGCAGTTGAGCTTGAATTCGACCCCCAGAAAATCGATGGGGGCCAACTTGAAGATTGCAACGTCGCCAACAGAGAGTTTGTTTGTTACTGGCGCAACTGGCGGTGTCACCATTTGGTTTGCAGTGCCGGCGCTGAACGACACAGGCCGGGAACTTTTTGGCTTGGCCGGTCACGGTGGAGCGGAGATTACCGAAATCCGGTTTACAGCTGATGGCAATACACTGATCACTGCTGACAGTCTGAAGCGAATTTTCGGCTGGCTTTCGGTAGACGACAAAAAAAATGTGGCTCCTCAGCCATTAGCAAAGAATCGGGATTTGACTTCGGCCAAACAGTAGTTGGTTGGCTACTCAAAGATGAAAAACACGACCCGGTCTGGTGATTCAATCGATCACCCGACCGGGCTTTTTTCAGGGAGCGATTCCGGACGTCTGATCGCAACCAACAACGCGAAATTAGCCTTGCCGTTGTCATGCCTCCATTTCACACGCCGGATGGTTCCGTCAGGAATTCCGTTTTCACCCATGACACGAATGATGTAAGGGGGTGAATGCGAAAAACGCCCGTTCGGCTGGAGGAACCATGTGTCGGGCCACATTTGCCCGGGATCTAGCGAGAAAACCGCCTGACCTCCCGGACGGAGTGCGGCAAGTGTGGCTGGAATCAGTCTTTCCAAATCGCCGAAATAACAAAACGAATCCACGGCCGCGATCAAGTCATAGGTTGCGACGTTGTTTTTTAGATGTTCGAACAGGTCGCAGTGCACCAAACTGTCGTAACATCCCGTGCATCCCGCGACGTCCAGCATTTTTTGCGAGCGGTCAACGCCAACAAGCCGACTCGCATGAGGAGATAGTCGCGTTGCTGCCAGGCCTGATCCGCACCCGGCATCCAGAATTGTTTTGTCCCGATTCGCTGCCGGGTAAAGTTTCTCAAGCAACAAACCAAGTGACTCAGGTCCTTTGTAGTCAAGTGCGCCTTGAATCGCGTCGTAGTACTTTGCACTTCGGTCGAATGATTCTGCTACATGCTCCATGCAGGCCGGATCCGGTATGTCATCGCCTTCGACAGTTTTGAGCATGTATTTTGCGGACAAACTTTCTGGACAGGCTTGCAACCAGCGGTGGCTAATTTCGATCACGTTTTTTGTATCGGCAACTACAACGTAAAAATGGCGCAGCCACTCCCAGGCAGACTCAGAGGCAGGACTGGATTGCAAGAGTTGATCCAGAGTCCTGATACCAGACGCCGATTCACCGTTGAAAAATCTCGCGATTCCCAAAAGAAGCTGGCACTCGGTATCGTCCGGTACCAGCGTCAAACGGCTCAATAGATGCTGGACCGACTTTCCAAATTCCCGCCGGTGAAGATTGAGCAATGCGAGGTCGGTGAACGGACGATGATTGGCCGGTTCCAGATCGACCGCCAGTTGTAACGCATTTTCGGCGCGATCATGCTCGCCTGAAGCCAAATACACTCTGGCAGCAACAGTGAGATCGAAAATGTTGTCAGAGTCTTGCGTAAACACATTGGCCCATTCCAAAGCACGCTTCAAATCGCCGCTTTCAAGCTGGG
>JAYVKA010000069.1:0-3022 GCA_043768885.1 Planctomycetota bacterium | reverse complement strand
TCGATCGCCTCCGTAAATCCGCCGCGCCGCGTGACGTTGATGACGAGTGCAGCCTTGCTGCCGATGGGAGCGTTCAGAAGTTCCGGGACGCTCAACCGGATGT
Organism: Planctomycetota bacterium; assembly: GCA_043768885.1. Classification (GTDB taxonomy): domain Bacteria; phylum Planctomycetota; class Planctomycetia; order Pirellulales; family Pirellulaceae; genus BJ22. Next base: position 2,919 of record JAYVKA010000069.1, on the reverse strand, counting down.
CCGGTGCGGCAGGTTGAACCGACAGATGATACGTGGCTGCTCGCGTGCCGCTTTTTGAGGCGACATCGCTCACACTAATATGATAGTCGCCGTCCGCAGCCACAGCGAATTCAATTTCGGCGTCGGTTGACCCGGTGCGATCATCACTCCGAGCCAACTGTTTTCCTTCGTGATCGAAAATCGCCAAAGCCGCATCGACCTGCGATCCCGTCGTTTCGTGCGACACTTCAATGGCCCAGACGTCGCCTTTCTTTCCGGAGATCTGATAGCGGTCTTCGCCAAACCGCTGGTCCAGTACGCCGGTGACTCCGCCCGGAACAGTCAGTGTAGAAACACTTTCCGCCAGCTGGGCGTCATCGCTAAGATGCCGCAGAACTGCCGGACAATCGCCGTGTTCTGTGGTCAGATGGTAAGGAAACGAATTCGAGTTCGCGTCGCCGGAGAATGTCACGTCGCGCTGGACGGATTCAAGTTTTGCCTGCCCCGTCGCGATGCCGTAGCCAACAAATTCGACCGGGCGAGTTTCGCCGCGTCGCCCAACGGAAGGAATGGCGGTGACAACTCGAGGACCCGGCGTGACGGTCAGTTGGTACACCAGCGCGCGGTCGCCGCGAAAGTCGAGATCGTAAATCGCCGCCGTGTAGGATTCATTGGCGTTGGCCGAAAACGTCAGCGCTGTATCGTCGCCCGCCGTGTCCGCTGCTTCGGCGATGATCCGCCCGGTTTGATCGCGAATTTCAACGACGGCGTTGAGCTGTGAGCCGATGGAACGTGCGACCACGGAACAGGTAATCGGTCCGGATTTCGTCGCCGTGAAACGATAGTGGTCGACTTCCCGGATGAGTTTGATCTGACCGGAAATGCACACCGGCAGCGATTCGATTTGCTGCGGTGCGGGTTCCGATTCCGCATCCAGAAGCCTCTCCGCTTCGACAATATTGACCGTGTCATTCACCACGAACCCTCCGGCGGACGTGGCCCCATTGGCATTTGCCGCCTGCCACTTTACGATGCCCGGCGGGACATCGGCCGGGATGGTCAATCGAGCCCTCGTTTCGCGCGGTAACGGTGCGGGTGCTCGCCGGGCTTTTTTCCCGAACCAATACGGCGGTTCGGGCACAATGACCGGACCCGGGGGACCCATGATCTCAAATTGAATGCGGCGATCATGCGCGAACAACTGCATATCAGGAGTCCAGTCATAACCTCCCAGAACGACTTCGATTGTGTGACCGGCCTGACCTCCGGGCGGGAACAAGTATCCCATGCCTGGCGGATGCTGCCCGAATGCGGCTTGCGGCAGGCTGACGATCGCAAGAGTGATCAGTAATGTTTCGAAATTATACTTCATGCGTTGCGGCAATTTTTCAAGTCACCTAAATCAGATCGTGAATCACTTTGCCGCCGTCCACGATTGGCACCGGTCGGCCGAGAGGTCCCAGGAAGGTTCGGTCGGGGTCGATCCCCATCAGAACCGAAATCGTCCGCAGCAGATCGTTGACCCCTACCGGATTTCCGGTTGGTGCCGTGGCGTGTTTGTCGGTTGCTCCGATTACCTGACCAGGTTTCGTGCCGCCGCCGGCAAAGATGATCGTCTGGGCCATCGACCAGTGATCGCGTCCGGCCTGAGCATTGATTCGCGGTGTGCGGCCCATTTCGCCCATCATCACGACCAGCGTCTCATCCAGCAGTCCACGTTGTTCCAGATCCGAAACCAGCGCGCTGAACGCGCGGTCGGCATACGGGATGAGGTCCGTTTTCAGACTCGGAAAACAGTTGAAGTGTACGTCCCAGCCAGGAGCATCGACGCCGACAAAACGGCAACCGCCTTCGACCAGTCGTCGCGCCAGCAGAGCACATTGCCCCAACTGCGTGCGACCATAAGCGTCTCGCACGGAATCCGGTTCGGCGTGAATGTTGAACGCTTTTCTGGCGTCGTCCGATGTCACAAGGCTGTACGCCTTTTCATAATAAGTCGACATGGCCTTACCCTGAGCCTGATTGCGTTCGCGTTCCAGCTCATCAATGCCGGACAGCAATTGCCTTCGGAGACTGAGTCGTTTATCCGAAAGATGTCCGGGCGGGCGCAGGTCTTTGACTTCAAAGTCCGGCTGAGTGGGATCGGCTTCGATGACAAACGGCGCATGTTCCGCGCCGTAAAATCCCGGGCCGCCAGCCTGCATGGGATGCGGCAGATTGATGTAGGCCGGCAACGCACCCCGCTGGCCCAGCGTCCGCGAAACGACTGATCCGATGGACGGAAAATACTCGTTGTTGGGTATGGGATTGTCGCCGTCGGCGAAGCTGGGCCGATGGCCTGTCATCACATAATGGTAACCTGTCGAATGTCCGTTATCGTTATGACTGTGACTGCGGAGGATGGTGTACTTGTCCGCCATCTGCGCACACAACGGCAACTGATCGGTCACAAAGATATCGGGGACATTGGTGCTGATCGTGCCGAACGGGCCACGAATCTTCGGCGGAGCTTCCGGTTTGGGATCCCACATATCCTGATGAGGCGGTCCACCTTCCAGAAACAGAAAAATGCACGATTTGGCTTTGGCGGCAATCGGACTTGCGGCGAGCGCCTGAAGTTCCAGCAGGCGAGGCAGCGTCAAGCCGCCGATCAGACCGCACGCGCCGAGTCGCAGGGCGTGTCGTCGTGATGTGCCATTGCAATTCTGATACTGTCTGCCAAGAGATAATCGGAACATACGCAACATCCTCAAGAATCAGTATGACTCAATAATTGGACAGTCACCTTGAAGGCAAGAAAATTAATGGTAAGAAAATTATCTTCGTCGGTCTCGCTTAATTTTCTTGCCTGTAATTTTCTTGCCTGATCCCCTTTTTTCCAGATACAACTCAAAGGGCCTGACTCATGCCCATTACCTGCCCAATTTCGTTCAAGCCTTT
>JAYVKA010000068.1:0-4267 GCA_043768885.1 Planctomycetota bacterium | reverse complement strand
GGTCGCCAGTCACGACGAGGTCAACCTGGAATTTGTCCTTTCCCTCCTGGCCTCGAAGATAGTCCTTAGATACCGTCATCGCCGCCATCCATAACGTCGTCCCCGGTTGAACCATACAGACGGTTTTGACCGTTTCCGCCGAATAGCCAATCGTCACCGGCACCCCCCATCAACAGGTCTTCCCGATCGTCACCGAAAAGACAACTCCGCCGTGGTCGGTCACGTTCAGGGTGTGTTGACGGTCGTTCCATGTGATTACTACGTCATCGTTGCCGTTGGTCCCTGTGATTGTCATCGTGTCTCCACTGACGCCGACGACGACCGCCATCATCGAGCGGCCCTCGAGTTATTCAAACTGCAGTGATGGTGTTCCGTGCGTCTTGCGACGCTTGCCTGGTTTTCTGGACATGGTGGTTTTTTCCTTGTGTCTGGAGCCGGATTTGCTGGCTCGTTATTCTGGATTGCCACCGTTTGCCAGCAATTCAACGAAGTAACTGATGGAGGCGACCCAATCAGATGCCCAACAGCTCGCCAAACGCTACAGTGAGACCTGAAAATTTTGCAACAATCCAGGAATTCTTGCGATCACGCTCGTGTAGAACTCTTGTTTCCGATGGTTTTCCCAACGACCGGGACCACGACACTCATCTGGGCTGATTTTGCCAAGTCGCCTCAACAGGCTAAAATGGCAAGTACAGACTGCATTGGATCACTTGGTTATCATGGTCCTGCTCCCCTGGAACTGTTCGGAAAAGGTTGGTCATGCTGAATCCGCTTGATATTTCCCTGCTTTCGAACCGTCGGGCTTTTCTGGGCGCGGCCGGATTGGGGTTTGGGTCGGTCGCGGCTACGGCGATAAATTTGTCGGCGAGCCAGCCAGTTACAATGGATGGCATGCCTGACGGTTTGCCGCATCACACCCCGACGGCCAAACGGGTGATCTATCTGTTTCAATCGGGGGCGCCTTCGCAGTACGAAACGTTTGACTACAAACCCGGTTTGAAAGACCTGGCTGGAACGGAGTTACCGGAATCTATTCGCCAGGGGCAACGCCTGACCGGGATGACTTCGGGGCAGTCTTCGTTTCCTGTCGTTCCGTCGATGTTTGAGTTCCAGCAGCGCGGTCAGTCGGGGATGTGGGTCAGCGATTTGCTGCCGCATATCGCGGGGATCGCCGACAAGCTGTGTGTTGTCCGGACGATGTACACCGAGGCGATCAATCACGATCCGGCGATTACTTTTTTCCAGACGGGATCGCAGCTGGCTGGTCGACCCAGTATGGGAGCGTGGGTCGCTTACGGTCTGGGTTCGATGAATCAGGATTTGCCAAACTACATCGTGATGATTTCACGCGGGACAGGTCGCGCGGCTGGGCAGCCGCTGTACGACCGGCTGTGGGGCAGCGGGATGTTGCCGGGCAAGTATCAGGGTGTGAAACTGCGCGGCGGCAACGAGCCGATTTTGTATCTGACGAATCCGGCCGGCTGTCCCCCGCCAATTCGACGTCGGATGCTGGACGATTTGAAAGCACTCAATCAGGAAACATTCAACCGGACGATGGACCCGGAAGTCGCGACGCGGATTGAACAGTACGAACTGGCATTCCGGATGCAGACTTCGGTGCCGGATTTGACCGATCTGTCCAGTGAGACCCAGGAAACACTGGATCGTTATGGACCTGACGTTACAATACCGGGAACGTACGCGCGAAACTGTTTGCTGGCGCGGCGATTGGCCGAGCGCGATGTTCGATTCATCCAGCTGTTTCACATGGGCTGGGACCAGCACGACAACCTGCCCGATCACATGACGAAGCAGTGCCGCGACACGGACCAGCCGACCGCGGCGCTAATTCAGGATCTGGAAGAGCGGGGACTGCTGGACGATACGCTGGTCGTCTGGGGTGGCGAGTTTGGGCGGACGGTTTATTGCCAGGGAACAATCAAAAAAGACAACTACGGTCGCGATCATCATCCGCGGTGCTTTTCGATTTTCATGGCAGGCGGAGGAGTGAAGCCCGGAACGGTTTACGGGACGACGGATGAGTTCGGTTACAACGTGGTCGAGAAACCGGTGCATGTGAACGACTTGCACGCCACGATCCTGCACACGCTGGGGATCGATCATCGGCGACTGACCGTGCCGCATCAGGGGCTGGATTTGCGATTGTCGGGAGTGGAGGAGCGGAATCCGGTGATGGAAATTCTGGGGTGAGATTCCGGGAGGTTGAGGCTCCTGCCGAAACAAGCAATTAGTGAATGGCAACCTGACGGTTTTGTTTCGGCAGGAGCCTCAACCTCCCGTTGTCAGCAATCCCATCGCAATGGAAAGACATCGCCCTGGTATGGCCAGTCATTCTCGTTCGCGACCAGGTTGGCGCGTTTCGGATTACTTTTGACATAATTCCATTTCTCCTCGAATGCGGATTCGTTTCGCATTCGGCGGTCCCAATGGTCAGATTGCCAGCGATGAACGGCATTGCGATGAACTTTGGTGAAGCGGGATTTCCAGTACCGAACCCAGTTTTCGTAGTCGACTGCCTGTTCGGTAGCCCAGGCAAACAAATGAATATGATCGGGCATGATTACGTAACGGCCAACCAGCCAAAGGTCCGCATTCGTCCAGACGTCAACCAACAGTTGATGGACTTTGTCGTTCGCAAGCCAGGGAGATTTGTGCTTTGTGCAGATCGTGTCGAAAATCACCGTCGGTTGGCCTTCGATAAACATCACACCATGTGCAGGCGATTTGTTGAAATGGTCGTTGTTTTTGGGCGGGATTTGATCTGACATGCAATTTGTTTCGGCGGGAGCCTCAACCTCCCAAATTGGATTATTCAGTTTTTGACATGCTACGCAAATATTCCCGGTCAAAAGCCGCCGACATGGCTTCCCGGTTGGAGTATGGGCCAGGTTGGTAGCGGGAGCTTGTGACGCCCAGTTGGGTTAGCTCGGAGACTCGCCAGTCTTCCTGGTTCGTTTTGTCCCAGAACGATATTCCATCCTCTGGACTCCATTGGTCGTTACCAATTGAATCGGGATGAAACAACCATTCGCATTCGATTCGTGTCAGGCCCGGTTCAAGCGGCCACAGCGTGTGCACCATCACATAGTCATGATGCAGGGACAGCAGGAGTTGGGGAAACAAAACATAGAACCAGGCGCGTTGCAGTTCTTCGGCCGAAAAAGAACCGACGGAGACGCCGCAGGCCAGCCCGCTGTCAGTCAGTGACCCGCCCGGCTCGTTGACTTCGAGGTAGCCGCCCAAAAACGGTCCTTCGATCAGGTCGTTGCCGCCTGACCTGGGAGGCGACATGCGAGTCAGCTCCGGATGGATTACGGCACAGTGGTAGCATTCGTTGTAGTTCTGGGCGATCAACTTCCAGTTCGCCCGGACTTCGTAATCGCGCCGCCCGCCGCAAACCAGTGAGCCCATATTCCACGCCTGAAACTTGTTCAACACCGGAGCGAAGGTTGTTTCAAATGAATCTTGTTTCTTGTCGCCTGTCCCAAAAGGGGTCAGACCCTTTGAAAACCCGAGAGGGTCAGACCCCTTTTGCGACAGGCTCCTTGCGAGATTGATCCAGACGAGCCCTTCCCAAACTTCGCAGGCGACGGCGTGCAGTGGATAGTCGTCGCGGCAAAAGTTGTCGAACTGCGATTCGTCCGGGACGCCGACCAGTTTGCCGTCCAGCCCATAGGTCCACGCGTGATAGGGACACTGAATGGTGCGGGCAAATGTGCCCCGGTCCTGTGTACAAATCCGCGTCCCCCGATGCCGACACAGATTCAAATGCGCGCGGATCTGATCATCTTGTCCGCGCACAATAATCACCGACTCGACGCCGATCTGCCGAACGCGAAAATCGCCGGGTTTGGATAATTCATTGACCCGTGCAACGCACAACCAGCGCCGCGAAAATATTCGTTCGTACTCCTGGGCGAAAACGTCGGCCGACAGGTACGCTTCGGCAGGCAGCGTCTTTTGCCCTTTTGCGCCAATTTCGATGCTGTTGAAGAATGTCTTCATTGGGTTCGCGTACGCCGGCGCCTGACGGAGGATGGATTTTTCGAGACAAGCTATTCTTTGGTTCCCGATTCGTTCGTCTTGCGAAGATGATGAATCGTATTGTGGATTTTGCCTTGTAGCGGTTTGCCGTCGGCGGCGCGAATCGCGTAAACAATCTCCATACCCCACGTCGGAGCGATGTCGGGAATCGCAAGCGAAACTGTCTTTCCGTCTGGCAGCAAACGGGCCGAGGTGACCG
>JAYVKA010000067.1:0-4907 GCA_043768885.1 Planctomycetota bacterium | reverse complement strand
TGACCGTAGCCCAGTTGTCCGACTTCGTGGCCTGGCTGCAGAAATTCCAGCTGGCGCCGGCCTCCGTTGCACGCCACATCGTCGCGCTGAAAATGTTCTTCAAGTACTTGCAGCTGGAAGGCGTACTGCTCGACAACAAGGCCGAATTGCTCGGCAGCCAAAAACTCTGGCAGCGCGTCCCGGAAGTCCTGTCTCCCAAATCCATCGACCGGTTGTTGTCGGCACCGTCGCGGCTGGACCCGCTGTGGATTCGCGACCGGGCGATTCTGGAAATGATGTATGCCACCGGATGCCGGGCCAGTGAAGTCTCGAACCTGCGACTGTCCGATTTGCATTTGAAAGAACGATATTGCAAATGCGAAGGGAAAGGGAACAAACAGCGTATGGCCCACCTCGGCGATTCAGCGTTGTCGGCCATCTCGCTGTATCTCGATAAACAACGACCGCACCTGTTCGAGATCGCACCGAACGATCCTCCCTGGCTGTTCCTTTCCCGCAGCGGAAAACGATTGCGGCGCGAAGCGATCTGGGAACTCGTGAAAAAGTACGCGTTGCTGGCTGACATTTCCTTTTCGATCAGCCCCCATACTCTTCGCCACAGTTTCGCGACACATCTTTTGGCTGGCGGTGCGGATCTCAGACAAGTCCAGGAGATGCTGGGCCACGCCAGTATTGCCACGACGCAGATTTATACGCATGTCGATCAGTCACGACTGAAAAAAGTCCACCAGCAATTCCACCCGAGGGCTTAGCGGGCCGGATGTCGCGGACCGGAATCAAAATGGCAGGAACTTTCGTTTGGCTGGAATCTCGCTGGGTTGAATAGCTTTGCCGGCGGTATCAATACCCAGCGGCATCGCCATGCGACGGGCAATTTGCCACGCGATGAACGATTGAAAATGTCGGGGTGACTGTTCGTAAATGTGCAGCGTCCCGGGAGTCACAGCGGCAAGATTGTTTTCCAGCCATGACGACCACGACCGCATCGTCCCCGGAATGGCTTGGCTCCACGTTCCGTCCGCCGCAGTGGTCACCACGGCCTCGCCCCTATCAATCAACGCACAGGTCACGCTAATCTCCATCGGTGTCACGCCCTGAACGCGATTGACCCGCGTGACCAGAATCGCGTCGCAATTGTACCGTTCCGTCAATTCCAGCAACTGGTATTCATGGAATCGGCCCTGCAAGATTGTGTCCAAATCACAATTGCAAAAGCCAAGGGCCGGATCAATCACAACTTCGAACAATTGGGCACTTCGCAATTGAGATGCCAGTTCCTGGGCAAACTGAGTCTGATACGAAACGGGTTGAACGGCAGTTTGAACCGGAATGACAAGCACTCGTCTGGGCGGAAAAGCGGCGTAACGCTCCGAGGCAAAAAAACTGAAATTCCCGGGGGCATCCACAAACGCCGGCGCACAGGAAATTTCCTGACCGCGTTGAAATATTTGGCAACCGGAAGTCGCCAGAAGCAGGGCGATTGCCAAAGTCCGCGAAGACAGCCGTGAAATGTTTGCCGTATTTCTCATTGCGTTGACCAATTTGAGACTGTTGATTTCTGACGAATCTTGTTCAGATTCTCCGGCGCGTTCCACCAGGAACATCGCTACAAAGTTCTGTGCCCCTCTCCCCCAACAATTCGCTCAGTTTTTTTCTATAGTGCATGACCTTGTTTTTGGAAATGTTGGTGGAGAGGGAACAAGAAAAGCGCACCTCAAAAATCGCAAGCGAGTGTTCTCCAGATAATCCTGGCAGGAATGCACTGCCTTCGAATTACTTCCCTCCCGCTGACGATGCCGAAAGCTGATTGAAGAGAATTTCATCGAGCGTTGTTTCGATCGCCGCCACAAGCATTCGGCTCTGCTCGACGAGGTCCGCTTTTTCCCTGTTCAAAACTTCAACTTCACTTTTCAGTTGATCATTTTTCGCCAGCTGTTTTGCCAAGTCTGACTGCAGTTGGGAAATTCTTCCATTCGCATCCGAGAGATCGCGATTGCTGTTGTCCATCCGGGCCGCAAGGTCGGCGTTAATTTGTTTCATGCGATTCAGTTCGGCTTCCAGATTGATCCGCTCCTCCTTGAGGGCCAGCGCGACCAGGCTCGCGGGAATCCCGTCTGGCTGGAGTTCCTGCCCCCGGACCAAAGTTCCCTGCTCGTAATGTCCCGATGCTTGCCGAATGCCTTCCAACGCAGGGTCGTATCCAGGCAGAAGATTGCCGGTATCCCGCAATGCATCTCCGCTTGACCCGGTTCCCATCGGAACCGGCTCCTGGAATAGAACCTGAGCAACATTTTGATCCAGTGTTTGCGGGTGACGCGATTCCTGTCGTTGCGCATCCATTTGGGAATTCGGAAATTGACGGGGTGGAACCGGGAGGCGAGCCGCCTGGTTTTGCGAAGTTCGTTGTGGCTGTGACTGGCGAGTTCGATTCGACAATCCAAACGGCCAAACCGCAGTCCGTCGTCGTGCCGGTGCAGGTTGGGCAAACACTCCTGTTGTCGCATTGGTCGATCCGGAATCCCGAATTCGCCTTGATCCCGACGTCATCCCTTCGAAAGCACGGCCTTGCTGAGTCGATGGCAACGAAGCACATCCGATCGTCACCAACAGGCCGCCCGCCACCAGCCAGCGTGACCAAACAGAACTTGCGACAGTCGTATGATTCTTACTCCGTTTTTTCAGCATCGCGTGGACTCCCCTCCGAAGGATGTTGAATATCAATCTCGATCGACTCGCCACAGGCACATTGAACTTCGATCGTCGTTTGACCCGCCCCATTCTTTCGCACGCGTATCACCGGTGCGCTGGATTTTTGCCCTGGGCCAGGTTGAACGCGCGCGGCATCCTTCCGAAGCTGGACCTTCTGCCCGGAAATCAGCCGGCTGGTCGGGGACTTTTCGGGCCCCGGAGCAGATTGTGTTTTTGATTCAACGATGGGCATGTTCTTGTTTGTGTTTTCTGGTTCAGGAAGTTGCGGCCCGGACAAGTTCTTTCAATCGAAACTCTGCGGCAGCGAGTACTCGTGATGTGTACGATTCCGAAATGCCAAGGACTTCGCCGATCTCCGCCAACCGCAATTCATCGGCGTAGTACATCGTCACGACCAGCCGTTCCCGTTCCGGCAAACGCGTGATCGCCTCGGCCAACACCGTGCGGGCTTCTTCCTGTTCCAGTCGGCTGGACGGAGCTGATTCGTCGGATCGCCAGGTACTGTGGACGGTGCAGTAAAGATCGTTCCAGTCCTGCGGTGTCGTAAACCGGATCGCCTCGAGGCATTTTTCGATTTGTTCCAGGCTGTATCCGGTTTCCCTTGCCAAATCCTCCGGCATCACCGGCGGCTCCAGTTTTTCCCAGGCGGCACGCACTTTGGAAACCTGTTGCAGCATTTGCTGGGAGAGGGGCGAATTGCGCCGCAGCTCATCGAGGATCGAACCGCGAATTCGGGGAAACGAAAAGGTCTTGAAATTGATTCCCCGCGTTGGATCAAAATTGTTGGCCGCTTCCACCAGCCCCACCACGCCAGCTGACTCCAGGCTGTCACGATCCACATGCGACGGCAAACCGGCCATCAGACTGCTCAGTATTCGCCGAACATACCCGAGGTGATCGATGATCAACTTTTCGCGCAGCTGATCCCGCGTGGTGTCTGCGTACTTTTTTGCAACGATATTGGCGTTCATTGAAATCCATTCCTGATTTGAAGCCGAAATTCCTTCTCAGCCCTGATTTGCAGTTTTGGCAAACGGTTGATCTGTGGTTTGCCCTCGCAAGCCCCACGTTTATCCCCTGCCTGTTGTCTGATTCAAGCTGGAAACCCGTGCATTCGCACGTGCGGCTCCCTGCCAAACCGGGTCTGGCTCCAGATTGGCCGCACGAACAATGCTCATGCCAATCGACATCAGCACGCCGACGATTACTCCGGAAATCAAAGCCCTTGTGCATACCGCAAACGGATCGATTCCGCATGCCACTCCGATCATGGTCGCCAGCGATCCCGTCAACATTCCGGCAACCATCCCCACCGGATATCGACGACGCAGCCGGCGGCGCATCACTACCTGGCTAAATTCATTCATGTCGACTGGAACTCCTGGTTAGGACCATTTGCATCAGGCCGCCCTCGCGCCGGTCATCTCTGGTGTCGGTCGGTTCGGGGTTTCATCTTGTAAGGGAGTGTTACCGCCATGCGAATCAAAAATCTCGTTCATCCGGATAATTGCGACGACATCCGGAGCCATCGCGGCCGGTATTTCGCTGTAGGCAACAACAGCGAACTCGGGCAACGAGCGGGTCACGGTTTGCCGAATTGCCCGGCGAATCGAACCATCCACTGCCAGGGCAACCGTCTCGCCCCGCAACGCCGCCTGTTCAAATTCTGCCCTCAGTCTTGTGACCAGTTTCTGCAATTGTGCAGGTTTCAGCGGAATTAAATTTCCCTGGGACATCTGTTTCAGTTGCGAGTCCAGTTGCTGGTCCAGGCAAATAATTCGAATTCTCCCATCGGCTGTTCGAAAGCGGTTCACAACGATGTGCCCGATTGCAGTTCGGACTTTTTCTGTCAGTTCATCCGGTTCCTTTTGCAAGGCCCCGAATTGAATGGCGGATTCCACAATTGTTTCCAGCGAAGTAATCGGTACTTGTTCTGCCAACAGGTTCCTGAGCAGCTGGTGCAAAACGGCTGGCCTCAACATGTCCGCACGGACTTCTTCGACAATCGTCGGCGAAGATTCTTTCAGACGAAGCAACATCCGCTGAAGATCTTCACGGCTGAGCAATTCATTCGCATGTTTTCGCAACATCTCGCCCAGATGCGTTACCAACACAGTCGCCGGTTCGACGACAGTCAAACCCATCATTTCCGCACGCCGCCGCGAAGTCTCGTCGATCCACTTGGCTGGCAAACCAAA